>VGXK01000095.1 GCA_016873355.1 Phycisphaerae bacterium
CGCCGAGCGAGCCAGCAGCGCCGTCGCCAGCGCCGCGAGCAGCGCCGACGACGCCACGGCGCCGAGTCCGCGCCGCAGGATCACCGACTCCGGAGCGCCCAGCGCCTCGGCGCTGCGCAGCTCGAAGCCGATCGAGCGCTCCTGCGCCAGGTCGAAGCAGACGACATCGCTTCCGAGCGCGAGCATCACGACGATGCCGGCGAGCATCACGCCCGCCGCGTCGCGGCGCCACGCGGAGGCGAGTTTCGCGGCCCCGCGCACGCCGTCGAGTCGATCGAGCTCCTCGTCCGGGCAACGGCGCGAGCGCCTCCACGAGGCGATCACGAGCGCCGCGATCGACGCGCCCCACCCCGTGGCGCCGAGCACGAGCACGATGCGGCGAAGCAGCGCCGCGAGACCGTGCGACGCGAACCAGTCGTGCACCGGATTGCCCGGCGCCAGCAGCACCCACCATGCGGAGAAGAGCAGCCAGGGCGGCAGCAGCGCCACCGCCAGCGTGGCGATCGGGAGTGCGCGACTGCCGGCCGCAGCCCGACGCTCGAGCGCCGCGCCGAGCGGCCAGCCGATCCCGATCGATGCGCCGGCGATGAGCACGTGCCACGCGAGCGTGCGCGCAAGCAGCGTCCACGCGGGCTCCGCCGCGCCGACGACGAACTCCGCACCGGAGCCGGGGTTCGCCGGCCCGCCCGGCGGCGCCGCCGCCAGCGAGAGCGCCATGGCCCCGAGCGGCCACGCCACGAGCAGACACCACGCCGTCAGCAGCGCCGCTCGAAGCGCCATCGATTCACCCCGGCTCGCCCGCGGCCACGAAGAAGCGCTCGATCGCCGCCGGCAGCATCGCTTCGCACGCCGCGGGATCGACCTCGAGGCGATCGACGAATCCCGCGTCAGCCGCGGCCGCGACCGGATGGAATCCCGGCGCCGCCGACGCAAGCAGCGACTGCGCCTCCGCGCCGCCGAGATACTCGACGAGTCGATCCGCCGCCTCCGCGTGCGGCGCCTCGCGCACCACGCCCGCGAATCCGCGCATCACCCAGGGTCCCTCGCCGGGCGCCGGCCCGTGCCGGAGGATCACCATCGACAGTTTCGCGCCGCGCGACTCGGCGTTGAACGCCGCGACATCGTCGGTGTCGGTCAGACCGAAGTCCGCCTCGCCCGACGCGACCGCGCGCACCACGCCGGCGTTGCCCGACGAGAGAAGCCTGGCGCGATTGCGCGACAGTCCGCGGCACCACGAATCGAATCGATCCGGCTCGCCTCGCATCGACGACCAGGCCGCCATGCCCGCCAGGTGCGTCGCCGTCGAGCCGAAGCGCGGGTCCGCCATCGCCAGGCGATCCTTGAAGCGTTCCTCGGCGAGCTCCCACCAGGTGGCGGGCAGTTCGTCGGACCGCACGCGACTCGAGTCGTAGACGAGCACGCGCGAACGCACGAAGGTCGGCACGAGCCGTTCGCGACCGTCTCGAAGCACGCCCTCCTGCGCCAATCGCCCGATCTGCACCTCCTCGTTCGACCAGAAGCAATCGGCGCGCGGGCGATCCTGCTCGCGCCGCAAGCGCTGCACGAGCCCGGTCGTCTTGTTGATCTCTCCATCGAAGAGCGGCACCACGACGATTCCGGTGCGCTCGGTGAAGCGGGCGAGCACCGGTCGCGCCGCGTGCTCGTCGACCGCGACATAGACGACCACGGTCGGTTCCTCGCGACGGCAGCCGGAAAGAAGAGCGGCGGCGGCGACGAGCCCCACGACCCCGGCCATGAATCGGCGCGAACTCACGGCGCCGGCGCAGCCGGAGGTGCCGCGGTTCCGGGCTTCGCTGGAGCCGCCGGCGCCGTCGACTTGGGCGGCGCCGCATCCGGCGCGGGCGACTCGCTCGCGCCGGAATCGCTCCCCGACTTCTTCGCCGCGTTCCGCCGCGCCTCGACCTGCTTCTGGAGCTGGCCGAAGTAGTGCTTGTGCACGGCCGCGAGATGCGGCGGCGTCGGGTCGTCGTCGGTGCCCTCCTCGGCGCTCGAGCTGGTCAGCGCGTCGATCGAGCGAAGCACCGCCTCGCTCTGTCCCACCGTCGGCGTTCCTTCGATGAACTCGCGCGCGATCACGTCGGCGTTCGAGTCGTTTCCCTTCGCCTGCTCGATCTTCGACTTCGTGGCGTTCGGCATCTCGGGGCGCCAGCCTCCGCCGATGCCTCCGCTGTTCGTCATGCCGTTGTTGATGCCGCCGCCGCTGCACGATCCGGCGCCCATGCCCGAGCAGAGCCCCGCCTTGCCGCCCTTGCAGGCGTTCGCGGCGGCCTTCGCCTGCATCATGAGCGCCTGCTTCATCTCGAGATCGCTGAGCATGTCGCCCATCCCCGCGCCGCATTGACCGCCCTCGCCCTGCTGTCCGCCCTTGCACTGGCTCGCCATCTTCGCCATCTGCTGCGAGAGCTCCTTGCGCATCTGCGCGGCGCCTTGCTGGCACTGCGCGGCCTTCTGAAGCGCCTGGCGCTGCGCCTCGGTGAGTCGCTGGCTGTTCTCGAGCGCCTGCTTCAGCGCGTCCGGATTGCTCGCAAGCTGCGGATCGAGTCCCGCCTGCTCGAGCGCCTGTTCGACCGCCTTGCGATCCGACTCCGACTTCGCGAGATCCTCGGCCATCTTCTCAAGGGCCTTCGCGAGCGCTTCCTTCTGCTCCTCGGTCAGCTTGCCCTGCTGAATGTCGTTCTGGAGCGACTCGAGCGCCTTCTTGGCGAGCGCGAAGTCTCCTCGCTTGAGCGCCTCGGCGAACTTGAGCGCCTCGGGCGACTTGGGAAGCTCCAGGCCGGAGAGCTGATCCTTGAGCGCTTCCATGGTGAGCGATTGTTCGTTCTCGAGCAGCTTCTCGAGCTGCTCCGAGATCTCCGTCAGGTTGCGAAGGGCCTCGCGACGCGGCTCGTCGATCTCCCGCTTCTCGTCGAGCGTCGCGTCCTTCGTGAGCTTCTCGAGCTCGGGCGCAAGCGCCGCGGCGAGCTCGGGCTTCTCCTCGATCGCCTTGATGACCGGTTCGATCTCCCGCGCGATCGCCTCATGGACCTGCTTCACCTCCTCGTCGGTGGCCGGGCGCCGACGGGACCACGGGTCGAGCTGCGGAAGGAGCTGCGCCGCCACGAGCGCGGCCACCGCGAGCACCGGCGCGACCCACCAGTACGCGGGCCAGCGCACCGCGAAGGCGCGGCGGATCCTCTCGGGCAGCGCTCGATCGGCCGCGAGCGTCTCGCCGTCGCGCACGGCGGCCAGCGCGAAGGCGCTCTCGTCGCGCGAGTGCGAAAGCGAGATCGCGCTCGAGAGTCGATCCCGCAGCGCGAGCCGCTCGTCGACGGCGATCGCGTCCTCGAGCTCGTCCCGGCGCGTCATGCTTCGAAGGACTCCCGGAACGAGGGCCGCGAGCACCGCCGCGCCGATGATCCACGGCCACGCGGCGTGGCCGGGCGGAAGCCCAAGCTGGGGAACGAAGCGTGCGACCAGGATCAGGAGCAGCACCGCGGCCGCGACGAACGCGCCGACGAACATGAGCTGCGCGAGCACCGCCTGACGCCGTCGAAGCGTCGACGCATGGCGCACCGCCCGCTGCACGTTCGGAAGGCCGCTCGACGCGCGCGACGTCGATCGAGGTGTTCGCGGCATGACCGAAGTCTAGCACCGCCTCCTGCCGCGGCCGCTCTCCCGCGCGTCAAAGCGATCGACGCGATCGAAGCGATCAACGCGCCGGTATCACCGGTATCATCGGACCGTCCTCCGTCGAAAGGGGTCGCCATGGTCGCCGTCGCGTTCCGCCGCACGATCGCCGCCTCGATTCTCACGCTCCTGACCGCGCACGGCGCGACCGCCGCGCCCGCACCGGAGGCGCCCGGGGCGCCGAATGCGTCGGTTGCTCCCTCGTCCGGCCCCCAGACGGTCGAGGAACTCAAGCAGCAGGTTGCGCAGCTTCAGGCGCAGATCCAGGATCTCCTGGCGCAGCAGCAGCAGAGCGCCGAGCGGAATCGCCAGTGCGCAAGCGAGCTTCAGCGCGCGGCGGAGAGGATCAAGCAGCTCGAAGCGGCGCGCTCGTCGCCGCCGGCCGGCGAGCCGGCTCCGGGCGCCACCGAGCCCGGCCGAACGATTGCGCCGCCCGCGCCTTCCGACGGCGCCCCGGTCGCGCCGGCGCCGACCGATCCGAACGCGCCGCCGACCAATCCCGCGACGACTCCCCCTGCCGCGACGACGCCGGCGCCGGCCAATCCCTTCGACAACAGCGCCACCGTCGTCGAGGCCGTGAAGGAGCGATTCGCGGCGGACTTCGCCGGCCGTCCCTCGCCCCAGGAGGGGCTGCACGACGATCGGCTCACGCGACTCTGGACGACGGAAGCCGAGCGATGGGCCAATCTCGTCAATCGAGAGATGCGCCGTCCCATCGTCTGGACGGTTCGCGTGATCAACGCCCAGGCCTCCGGCAAGTCGTGGCAGCTCGAGGTGGTCTGCGTGGATCCGGCCCAGCATCACGACATCGGCCGGCCCTTCTCGATCCAGCTTCGCTCCGTGCAAGCCGGACCGTTCGAGCAGGCGATGCGACTCGGCAAGGGCGGATCCGACTTCACCCTGCGAGCAGTCTTCATTCCGCAGGTGGCGATCAACCCGTCGCGCTTCGACGCGGGTCCGTTCGACTCGCCGCCGTTCATCGGAACGTTTCTCGAGTTCGGATTCCGCATGAACGTGACGAGCCTGACGCGAGTCGAGGATCGACCGGTTCCCGCCGGGCGCGCCGCGAAGACCCCGGTGGTGACGCCTCCCGCGGATGCGACGCCTCCGCCGCCCGCCGATGCGCCGGCCGGCACGGCACCGCCGACGGCGCCGCCGTCGGGCGGCGGCTGACCTCGTGCGAAAGCCGGAGTCGACCCGGAGTGAACCCCGACGACGATGTCTGCCTCTGCTTCCGAGTGAGCCTTCGCAAGCTCGATTCGTTCATGCGGCGCACGCACCCGACGGTGCCGAGCCAGTTGAGCGATTGCCTGGGCGCGGGAACCGGCTGCCACTGGTGCGTGCCGTTCCTCGAGAGGATCCACGGCCAATGGTCTCGCGGCGAAAAGGTGGATCTGCCCGTCTCTCCCGAGGACTACGCGTCGAGGCGGGCCCGATACCGCCAGACCGGAACGCGGGATCCGGCGGGAACCGAGAGCGCTGATTCGCCCGGATTCGAGCCGCCCCCGGCGAGTTGAGACTCGTTCGCAACATGGTGCTATGCTGCCTCCGTCATGGCGAGCGTCGACTCCGTGATCGATCGCAACGGAAGCGCGGAAGCGTCTTCGGCCGCCATGCCGCACGACCGCCGCATCCCGCTCACGCAGCTCAAGCGCGGCCAGCGCGCAATCGTCGACTGCTCCACGCTGACGCATCTGCCGGAGGAGGATCGATGCCTGCTCCGCGCCATGGGCATGTACGACCGATGCACGGTTCGAGTCTGCCGACCGGGCACGCCGTGCATCGTCGAGGTCGACGCGACGCGGTTGGGACTCTCGGGGCGCGTGGCGCGAAGGATCCTGGTCGAGCCGTGCGATGACGCGCGTTGACGAGCGCGGCGTCGTGCGCGGCGAGACGCGACGCGGCGGGCTTCGCATCGCGCTGCTCGGCAACCCGAACACGGGAAAGACGACGCTCTTCAATCGGCTCTGCGGATTGCGCGCGAAGACCGCGAACTTCCCCGGCAGCACGGTGGAGCGGCACGCGGGCACGCTTCACGGGCGCGGCGGCGCGCACGAGCTGATCGATCTTCCCGGGATCTACAGTCTCTCGCTCGAACTGCCGGAGTCGCGGATCTGCTCCGAGTGCCTCGAAGGGCGCATCGGCGACTGCGTGCCGGACGCGGCGATTCTCGTGGTCGATGCGACGAACCTCGCCCGGAATCTCCAGTTCGTGCAGGCGGCGCTGCGACGGCATCTGCCGATGGTGGTGGCGATCAACTTCACCGACGTGGCGAAGCGGCGCGGATTGACGATCGATTCGTCGGCGCTCGCGGCGAAGCTCGGATGCCCCGTGGTGCCGATCTCGGCGAGGCTCGGACTCGGCCTCGATCGACTCGTGGAGTCGACGGAGCGAGCGGCGGAGGAAGGATGGTCCGAGGCGCATGCGGCGGCGCGTGCCGGCGTGCTTCCGCCGTCCGACGCCAGCTCGAAGGCGATCGCCGAGTGGGCGAACGGCGCGGCGATCGCGGCGGCGGCCTCCGCGTCGAGCGGCCGAAGCGAGATCCACGACCGCGCCGACCTCGTGCTCACGCACCCGCTGGTGGGCATCGGCGTCTTCGTGACGATGATGTCGCTGCTCTTCGCGGCGATCTTCTGGCTGGCGGGCTGGCCGATGGACGGCGTCGACTGGCTCGTGGCCCAGGCGAGCAACGGCGCGAAGTGGCTGGTCCCGGCGGGCGCGTTCCAGGATCTCGTGGTCGACGGCGTGATCGCCGGCGTCGGCGCCACGCTCATCTTCCTGCCGCAGATCTGCCTGCTCTTCTTCCTCATTTCGCTCATGGAGGACTCGGGGTATCTCGCGCGCGCCGCGATCGCGGTCGATCGCGTGATGTCGAAGTTCGGATTGCCGGGGCAGGCGTTCGTGCCGCTGCTCTCGAGTCATGCGTGCGCCCTTCCGGGGGTGCTCGCCACGCGGCTCATTCCCGATCGACGCGACCGCATCGCGGCGATCTTCGTGGCGCCGTTCATGAGCTGCTCGGCGCGATTGCCGGTGTACGCGCTCGTGGTGTCGATCCTCTTCGTCGATCGGCCGGTGGCGGCGGCGCTCGCGTTCGTGGGCTGCTACGCGCTCGGAGCGCTCGCGGGATTGTTCACGGCGCTGCTGCTGCGCACCACGCTGCTGCGCGGGCGCTCGCGGCCGATGGTCATCGAGCTGCCGGACTACCGCGTGCCGAGCGTTCGCACCGCGCTCGCCACCATGGTGGAGCGCGGCATGCTCTTCCTGAAGAACGCCGGATCCGTGATCCTGGCGATCTCGATCGTCATGTGGTGGCTGAGCGCCTATCCGCGCGCGGACGAGGGCGCCGAGGCGGCGTCGATCCGGGAGCGCGCGGCGGCGGCGCGGGTCGCCGGCGACGCCGCGCTGACGGAGGCGCTCGACACCCAGGCCGAAGTGGCGCAGGCTCGCTGGCAGCAGTCGCAAAGCTTCGCGGGGCGGCTGGGTTCGCTCGCCGAACCCATCTTCCGGCCGCTCGGATTCGACCGGCAGCTCACGATCGGCGTGCTCACGAGCTTCCTCGCGCGCGAGGTGTTCACGAGCACCATGGCGGTGCTCGCGGGGACGCCGAACGCCGAGGACGAAGGCGAGACGATCGGTGCGATCCGCGGCATGACCCGCGACGACGGTTCGCCGCTCTTCGATCGCGCGACCTGCTGGAGCGTGCTCGTCTTCTTCGTGCTCGCCATGCAGTGCCTTCCCACGATGGCGCTCGTGCGCCGCGAGATCGGCAGCACCCTGTGGATGCTGGCGCAGTTC
>VGXK01000096.1 GCA_016873355.1 Phycisphaerae bacterium
GCTCTCGCACGGATCGATCATCGAGCTTGCGAAGCGCTCGGACGAGGAGCTCGAGATCCTCGTCAACAACCGCGTCATCGGCAGAGGCGAAGTGGTCAAGGTCGGCGAGAACTTCGGCATCCGCGTGATCCGCACCGGGCAGATCGAGGAGCGCATCGACGCGCTCGGTCCCGCCGTGCATCCCACGCCCGTGCCGGCCGCGCCCTGAACGACTCCTCCGAGTCGATGCGAATGCCAGCGCCGGCGAGATCGCCGCGCCGCGTCCGCGATCCCTCGCCTACGCGAAGCGCTTGAAGATCATGCTCGTGTTGTGGCCGCCGAAGCCGAAGGAGTTGTTGATTCCGAACTCCACCTTCCGCTCCTTGGCCACCTTCGGCACGAAGTCGAGATCGAAGCCTTCGTCCGGATTCTCGAGATTGATCGTCGGCGGAAGAACGCCGCGCTGGATCGCGAGAATCGTCGCCACGCTCTCGATTCCGCCGGCGGCGCCGAGCGTGTGACCGGTGACGCTCTTCGTGCTCGACACCGAAAGCCTCCTTGCGTGCTCGCCGAAGACCCGCTTCACCGCCGACACCTCGGCCGAATCGCCGAGCGGCGTGCTCGTGCCGTGGGCGTTGATGTAGCCGATCTGCTGCGGATTCACCTCGGCGTCGCGCATGGCGAACTCCATGGCCTTCGCCGCGCCCTGCCCGCCCTCCTCCGGCGCCGCGATGTGGAACGCGTCCCCCGACGCGCCGAATCCGACGAGCTCCGCGTAGATCTTCGCGCCGCGCCTCTTCGCCTGCTCGAGCTCCTCGAGCACGATCACCGCGGCGCCTTCCGCAAGCACGAATCCGTCGCGATCGCGATCGAACGGCCGCGACGCCCGCTGCGGATCGTCGTTGCGCGTGGAGAGCGCCTTCATGGCGTGGAACGCCGAGACGCAGATGGGCGTGACGGCGCCCTCGGCGCCCCCGGCGAACATGACTTCCGCGTCACCCCGCTGGATCAGGTGGTACGCGGCGCCGATCGCATGCGCTCCCGTGGCGCACGCGGTGGCGGTGGCGATGTTCGATCCGCGAAGGTCGAAGCGGATGCTCACGTTGCCGGCGCAGGCGTTCACCATGAGTCGCGGCACCACGAACGGGCTCACCTTGCGCGGGCCCGTCTGGAGCAGCTTGATGTGATTCACCTCGATCGTGTCGATGCCGCCGACGCCGGACCCGATCGCCACCCCGCGGCGGTACGGATCGCCGCTCTTGAAGTCGATGCCGCAGTCGGCGGCCGCCTCGACCGCCGCCGCCAGCCCCAGCTGGCAGAAGCGGTCCATGCGCTTCGCCTCGCGCGCGTCGATCACCTTGGTGGGATCCCAGTCGCGCACCTCGCCGGCGAAGCGCACGCCCCAGTCCTCGCTCTGCTCGAAGTAGGAGATCGGCCCGATGCCGGAGCGCCCGGCGACGAGCGACTCCCACATGGACGGGACATCGTGACCGACATCGGTCACCGCGCCGAGGCCGGTGACCACGACGCGTCGAAGCTGAATGGTCCTCATCGGAAACGGTGCACGAGCGGCGGAGTCATCGGAAGGTGGAGGCTCCGGTCGCGGCTCGCGATGGGCCGACCCGCGGCGTGGAGCCGCCGCGGTTCGCCGGGGTGCGGCAGGGCGTTCAGGCCTTGCTCTCCTTGGCCTTGTAGTGCTTCGTGATGTAGTCGATCGCCTGACCCACGGTGTGGATCTTCTCCGCCTCGGTGTCCGGGATCTGCGTGTCGAACTGGTCCTCGAACTCCATCACGAGTTCGACCGTGTCAAGGCTGTCGGCGTTCAGATCGTTGGTAAAGCTGGTCTCGCGCGTGACCTGGCTCTTCTCCACGCCCATCTGCTCCACCACGATGTTGATGACCTTCTCTTCGATTTCCTTTTCGGTCACGGCGCATCTCCTGGGGTTCTCGGGGACCGCGATTCGGGACTATACCGGCCGAGCGCCGGAGCCGCCAGCCATTCGACCGGCGCCGACTCGTGCCGCGGTCGCAGACTACATGGCCATGCCGCCGTCCACCACGATCACCTGGCCGGTGATGTAGCCCGCGTCGTCGGACGCGAGGAATGAGACCGTGGCCGCGATCTCCTCGCTGCGCCCGAAGCGCTTCGCGGGGATCCCCGGCAGGACCGCCTCCTTCACGGCGGGACCGAGCGCCGCGGTCATGTCCGTCTCGATGAATCCGGGCGCCACGACGTTCGCGGTGATGCCCTTGGCGGCGAACTCGCGGGCGAGGCTCTTCGTGAGTCCGATGAGTCCCGCCTTCGCCGCCGCGTAGTTGGCCTGCCCCGCGTTGCCGACCACGCCCGAGACGCTGCCGATGTTCACGATGCGCCCGAACTTGCCTCGCATCATCGCGCGGGTCGCCGCGCGGCACGCCACGAACGCGCTCGTGAGATTGATGCGCAGCACGTCGTTCCAGTCCTCGTCGCTCATGCGCAGGATCAGGCCGTCGCGCGTGATGCCGGCGTTGTTCACCAGGATGTCGAGCCGGCCGAACTCGCCGTGCGCGTCTTCGACGAGCTTCGCGAGCGCCGCGCCGTCGCCGACATCGCAGGCGCGGGCGTGGAAGGCGCCGCCGAGCGACTTCGCGGCGTCCGCAACGGGCGCCAGCGCTTCGAGCGTCCGCGCCGCGCCGACGACGCATCGGCCTTCGCGCAGGAATCGAAGGGCGATCTCGCGCCCGATTCCTCGACTGGCGCCGGTGACGATGGCGACTCGCTGGTCGATGGCCGTGCGTCCGTGTGGGCGTGAAGTGCCGTGAATCCGCGTTCCGTGCGAGCGGGATGTGCGGTTCGACGCGAGTTCAGCGGATCGGCGGCGGACGCGGCGCGGGCACGCCGCCCGGATTCACCTTCCGACCCGGCTCGCCGTCCGAAGGCGTCGAACCCGGGCGCGGCGCGTTCCCGCCGGGCGACGTGCTTTCCTCGACGGTTTCGGAGTAGTCCAGCGTCGGCATCACGATCACCTCGTCCGGACGCTTCGCCTCCTCGAGCTTGGTCTTGATGAGCTCGCCCCACTGGCGGATTCGAGGCCCTGCCTTGGTTCCGCTCAGGTGGTTGAGCACGTCGGGAGGCGTCGGCGCCGCCTCGAAGGTGAACTGATCCTCGCTGCCCGGAGTCGGAGCGAAGCTCCAGAGCTGGGCGTCGAACCGGCTGCCGCTCTGGATCAGCGCGAAGACGGCCTCGGAGCTGTCGAAGCCCATCTGAAGCGTGCCGCAGCCGAGCAGGACGACGTCGATCTCCTTGGCCGCAGGCGCCAGGAGCCCCTGCTGCACCAGCTCGGCGAGCACCTTCTGATCCGCCGAGGCGAGCATGGGCTTCCACTTCGCGTCGGAGCCGCGCACCATCGCGTCGAAGAACTGAAGCACGGCCACGAGCTTCTTGGTGGCCATCTCCGGATTCTGCTCGTCGACGGGGATCTCGTCCTGCGCGATCGAGATGCGAGGGTCGATGTTGTATCGGGTCATGAGCTCGGCCACGGTCGGCTGAGGCGGCGGCGGCGGCTCGGGAGGCGCCTCCACGACGACGGGTGCCGGCTCCTCCTTCTTCTTGCATCCGGCGGGGAGCAGCAGCAGCCCGAGGCCGACGGCAGCCAGAAGGAGCGCTCGCTCAGGTCGAAGCCCGCTGGATCGATTCCGGCTGGCTGGGCTGGCTGGGTTGGCTGGGTTGGCTGGGTTGATCATGACTGGTCACCTCGCAGCTGCGGTTGATTCGTCGCATGAGCCCCTTGAGCACCGAGCCCGGGGCGAGTTCGTGGAATCGGACTCCGCCGACGGCGGAGAGCGCCGCGATCATCTGTTCGCAGCTCTGGCTCCATCGTACCGGCCGAATGAGCTGCTCGACGAGCAGTTTCTTGATCCCGTCCGGCTCTCGGCGGCCGTGTTGCGACGTCGTCACATTGCTCCAGACATCGCAGGCAAGCGGGGCGAACGCCACCGGCTCGAGCGCCTTGCGAAGGCCTTCCGCCGCCGGCGCCATGAGCGGGCTGTGGAACGCACCCGCCACTTTCAGCCGGGTCGCCCGAACGCCCATCGAGGACGCCGCCTTCTCGGCTCGATCGCATGCCGTGGAATGGCCGGAGAGCACGATCTGTCCGGGAGCGTTGAAGTTCGCGGCGACGAGGACCTCGCCGGCGGCGGCCTCGTCGCAGATCCCTTGCGCCTGCGCTTCGTCGGCGCCGATGAGCGCCACCATGCCGCCCCGGCTCGATTCGGCCGCCGCCTGCATGAGCCGGCCCCGCTCGGCGACGAGCGTGAGACCGTGCTCGAACGAGAAGGCGCCCGCGATCGCAAGGGCCGTGTATTCGCCGAGGCTGAGTCCCGCGGCCGCGACGATCGGCGGCGCGTCGCCTGCGCCACGCAGCGCGTGGAACGACGCAAGCGCGCAGGTGTAGAGCGCCGGCTGGCTCACGTCGGTGCGATCGAGCTCCTCCGCGGGACCGGACGCGCAGATCTCGCTCAGCGGCCTTCGCGACTTCCACTCCGCCCGTTTCGCGAGCAGGGCGTCGGCGCGCTGGAAGATCGACGCCGCGGCGGCGGAGGCCTCGCGCCAACGGCCGCCCATGCCGACGGCCTGCGCTCCCTGTCCCGGACAGAGGTAGACGACGGACGACTCGCTCATGCACACCTCCGTGTTCGCGCCGGCGATCGCCGGCTCGGCCACGCTACACGTTCCAGACGCTGCTTGCCCAGGTGAGGCCGCCGCCGAAGGCCACGAGAATCATGGGTCGACCCTGCGGGATCTTTCCCGCGCGCCAGAGTTCGTCGAGGCAGAGTCCCACGCTGCCGGCCGAGCTGTTGCCGTAGCGATCGATGTTCACGTGGACCTTGTCGCGCGGCAGGCCGATCTTCTCGATCGCCGTCTCGATGATGCGCCGGTTCGACTGATGGCAGATGAACTGGCTCACGTCGTCGGGCGTGAGCTTCGTCGCGCTGAGCGCCTCCTCGATGACCTCGCGGAACTTGGTGACCGCGAAACGGAAGACCTCGCGCCCGTGCATGCGGAGGTACCCGAGGCGGATCGGATTCGACTCCTCGCCCGGCGGAATCTCCTGGCAGCGACGCGGCATGTAGAGCGTGCGCCAGTCGCTGCCGTCGGCGCTGAGGGTCTGATGGATGCAGCCGCGCGACGGATCGGGATCCGCCTCGAGGATCGCCGCGCCCGCCGCATCGCCGAAGAGAATGCTCACGCTTCGATCGGTGTAGTCGACCATCGTGCTCATCGCGTCGGCGCCGACGACGCCGATGCGCTGGAATCGACCCGAACGGATCAGCGTGTCGGCCACGTTCATGGCGTAGACGAAGCCGCTGCACGCGGCGGTCAGGTCGAACGCGCCCGCCCTCGTCGCGCCGAGCGCGCCGGTGATCCGGCACGCGGTGCTCGGGCAGGTCATCTCGGCCGTGCAGGTGGCGCAGATGACCAGGTCGAGATCCTCGGCGCGGCGCTTCGACGCCTCGAGCGCGCGAGAGACCGCGTCGCGCGCGAGCGTGTAGGTGCCTTCGCGGCCCGGATCGCAGATCCGCCGCGCGGTGATCCCGGTGCGCTGGTGGATCCACTCGTCGGTCGTGTCGAGGATCTTCTCGAGGTCCTTGTTCGTGAGCTCCGCGGGCGGAACCGCCGACCCCGTGCCCAGAAGCCGCACGCCGCGGGGCGCCGAGGCGTGCGTCATGCCGGCGCTTCTTCCATCCGCGCAAGCTGTCGCGACATCGCCTCGTTGACGCCCGCCTGCACGAACGCGCGCGCCCGGAGGATCGAGTTCGTGATCGTGCGCGCGATGCTCGAGCCGTGGGAGATGAGGCAGACGCCGTTGACGCCGAGCAGCGGCGCGCCGCCGTACTCGTGGTAATCGTGCTTGGCGTAGAGGTTCTTGACGACCGGCGCGAGTCGCTCGGCGAGCGACGGATCCGTTTCGCGGATCTCCCGCTGAAGCGCGCGGAAGATGCCGGAGGAGAGGCCCTCCGCGAGCTTGATCATCACGTTGCCGACCACGCCGTCGGTGATCACCACGTCCGCCTCGCCGTCGAAGACGCCGCGCCCCTCGACGAATCCGGTGAAGTTCAAGCCCTCGTGCGAGCGCAGCAGGTCTCGCGCCTGCTGCATGTCCTCGGTTCCCTTCTGCTCCTCGCCGCCCACGTTCATGATCGCCACGCGGGGATTCGCCACGCCGAGGATCTGACGCGCGTAGATGTCGCCCATGACGCCGTACTGCGCCAGGTGCAGCGGCTTGGGCTCGATGTTCGCGCCGACGTCGATGAGCACCACGGCGCCGGCGAACGTGGGGACGGTCACGGCGATGCCCGGTCGCACCACGTTCGGCAGTCGGCGCATGTGCATCTGCGCCGCGCTCACCATGGCGCCGGTGTTGCCGGCGGAGATGATCGCGTCCAGGCGGTTCGGCTCCTTGGGGCTCGCCATCCGGGCCATCACCACGAGCGACGAATCCTTCTTGGTGCGGATCGCCTCGACCGGCGGCTCGTCCATGCCGACGACCTCGGTGGCGGCCACCACGATCACGCGCGGATCGTCGATGCGCGCATCGGCGAGCGTGCGCCGGATGACCGCGGCGTCGCCGACGAGCACGAGCTGATCATCGCCCGGCAATTGCGGCAGGCACGCGATGCAACCCTTGAGGATCTCGTGGGGCGCGTTGTCCCCGCCCATGACATCGACGCCGAGGCGCATTCGTCACGCCTCGGGCTGGGCGACCTTCAACTGGAGACCCGGCCGTACGTATCCGCAGTTTCCGCACGCACCGTGCGGGCGCTTGGGGGACTGGCACTGCGGACAGAGCACCGTGTGCGTCGCCTTGATCGCGTGGTGCGAACGACGACGACGGGTTCGACCGGGCGAAGTTCGGAATGCGGGATTCATGCGGTGGCTCCGACCGGCGCAGTGGCTCCGCGGCGGGCCTGACAGGGTATCCGGGAGCGTCGAGGTGTCAAGGCTGGGCGCCGTTCCGAGGCGCGGCGCCGCTTCTACACTCGCGGCCATGGCCGGTCGGTTCGAGCTCTTCTCCGACGGCGCGTGCTCCGGGAATCCAGGACCGGGTGCGTGGGCGTTCATCCTTCGCGGCGATGGAATCGACGGCGAGATCGCGAAGTCGGGCTTCGAGGCGGCCACCACGAACAATCGCATGGAGCTGATGGCGATCATCCAGGGCCTCGAGGCCGTTTCCGAGCGCGGCGCCGTGGTCGACGTGGTCTCCGACAGCGAGTACGCGGTGAAGGGATTGACGGAATGGCTCGACGGCTGGAAGAGTCGTGGATGGAAGAACAGCCGCCGGGAGCCGGTCAAGAACGACGACCTCTGGAAGCGGCTGGACGAGTTGAGATCACGGCACCGTCTCCAGGTGTCGTGGGTGCGCGGACACGAGGATCATCCGGAGAACAACCGATGCGACCGCATGGCCGT
>VGXK01000097.1 GCA_016873355.1 Phycisphaerae bacterium
GCCTGAGTCGTCACCGCTCTAGATCCGCCTGCTTCGCCCTCCTTGCCACACTCGTCTCGCCAACGCCAGCTCGCTACGCCTGAGTCGTCACCGCTCTAGAATCGGCCTCGTCATGGGGCTGGGGACGCGATCAGTCCTTCTCATCATCGGCAGCGCGCTCGTGATGGGAGCCGCTCCGGATCCTGCGCCCGCATCGGCGCCGGTGCCCGCACCGGCGGCCGCGCCGTGCTCCGCGCCGAGCGCGGAACCGCAGACGGACCCGGCGGCGGCTCGCAAGAACGCCGAAACCTTCAACAGCGCGGTCTCCAAGCTCCCCGCGGACGAGGCGTGGCTCGACGGTTTCCTGAAGCTCGCCGGCGACGACGACACGGTGCTTCGCCTCTTCAGCAAGCCGAAACTCCCGGTGCTTCCGAACACCTGGGAGAAGATGACCACGCTTCAGCGCACCGACTGGCTCAAGGAGAACTGCCGCGCCGCGGAACCGCTGCTGCTTCGCGTGCGCACGCCGCAGAACGCCATGCGCTGGGTCTACCTCTACGAGGTGAAGGTCGGCGGAATGATGCTGAAGGACACGCGACCCGACCTCAAGGGAGTGCGCATCGAGATCGGGCCGCGTCCTGCGCCGAATCCGAACGAGAAGGACAAGGACGACAAGTCCAAGTCGACGCCGAAATCGAGGACCAAGCGTCCGGAGCCGGTGGGACGGTGGGACCTTTTCGTGCTCGCGGAGGACTCGGACAATCCGGCGCTCAGGCGCAAGCGCGACGAGGCGATGCCGTCGCAGAGCTACTTCGTGCCGATCGTCTTCTCCGGCGACGGCTCTCCGTCGCTCAAGCCGGAGAACTTCCGCATGGAGTTCGCCCAGCATCTCCAGGAGCTGGGCTACAACGCCGGTCAAAGGCAGATTCCGGGATTGGGCCGCTGGGCGCCCGGCGGTCAGATGCTCTCGGCCGTGAGCAGTCCCCGGGCGCTCATGGTCTCGCTCGGACACGAGTTGCCGGCGAAGAAGTGACGGCCGCGTTCGATCACGCGGCTCCGTGGCGCTGCGTTCGCAGGCCCTGGCGTTACCATTTCGCGGGCGGATCGCGACTCGTCGACCAGGTTCAGGAAGGAGCCCCTCCATGTTGCAGCACACCCGTTCGCGCGCCGCTCGCATCGCCGTCGTCTCCCTCGCCGGCGCCCTTGCCTTCCTGACGCTCGCAGGCACCGCCGCAGACTTCGGCTCGAGGCAGCATGCCGTGGAGGCGCGACCGGATGATTCGAAGGCTCTCGTCGAATCGGCCGCCGCCGAGGCGCATCGCCTCGACCTGCTGCGGCGCATCGCCGAACTGCAAAGCTCGCAATCGGACGAGCCGGCGCAGGCCCCGGAGATGGCGTTCTCCGGAGCCGGCAGCTTCGTGAACTTCGAATCGCCGCAGGTGCATCCGCTCGAACTCACGCCCGACGGAACGCGGCTCCTGGCGGTCAACACCGCGGACAACCGGCTCGAGGTCTTCGACGTCACCAGTCCCGTGCCGATGGCGGTGGCGTCGATCCCGGTCGGACTCGAACCCGTGAGCGTCCGCGCGCGATCGAACACGGAGGCATGGGTCGCCAACCTGGTGTCGGACAGCGTCAGCGTGGTGAATCTGACCACCGGGTCGGTGACGACCACGCTCGCCGTCGGCGACGAACCCTGCGACATCGTCTTCGCCGGTACTCCCGTGCGCGCCTTCGTGAGCGTGTCGCAGCTCAACCAGGTCAAGGTCTACGACCCGGCGAACCTGGCCGCGGCGCCCGTCGTGGTGGCGATCCAGGCCGAAGATCCGCGGGCGCTCGCCACGGACGGAACGCGCGTGTTCGCGGCGATCTTCGAAAGCGGCAATCGCACGACGATCATTCCGCAGACGGTCGCCTCGAGCGCCGTCAACCCGTACCCGGGAGATCAGAATCCGCCACCGAACGCAGGGACGGCGTTCAATCCGCCGCAGACGCCGGGCAACCCGGCGCCGCCGCCTGTCAGCCTGATTCTGCAGAAGGACGCCGGCGGAGTCTGGCGCGACGACAACAACGGCAACTGGTCCGCCGCCGTGCCGTGGGGCGTGAACGATCGCGATGTGGCGATGATCGACGCGCAGACGCTCAGCGTCTCCTACGCGAGCGGATTGATGAACCTGGTGATGGGAATCGCGGTGAGGCCGGGCGGCACGGTGACCGCCGTCGGCACCGACGCGATCAACGCGCGCCGGTTCGAACCGATCGTCAACGGAATCTTCGTCCGCTCCGTCATGGGCCGGTTCGAAGCATCGTCTCCGGCGACGGTCGTCGTGAACGACCTCAATCCGCACCTGGCGTACGACACGCCCACCGTATCGCAGGCACAGCGCGATCTGTCGATCGGCGACCCGCGGCAGATCGCGTGGAACGCGGCGGGGACGATCGGATTCGTCGCCGGCATGGGTTCGAACAATGTCGTCCTGATCGACGCCAACGGCGCGCCGACGCAGCGGGTCGAAGTGGGCCAGGGGCCGACGGGGCTGGCGCTGAAGGAATCCGCGGGGCGCCTCTTCGTGCTCAACCGTTTCGACGGCACGATCTCGGCGATCGACCTCGCGGGTCCCGCGGTGGCGGCGACGATTCCGTTCTATGACCCGACGCCGGATGTCGTTCGCGACGGACGGCCGTTCCTCTACGACACGCACCTGACATCGGGTCTCGGGCAGGCATCCTGCGCCAGTTGCCATGTCGACGGGCGCATGGACCAGATCGCGTGGGATCTCGGTGATCCCTCGGGCGCCGTCAAGCCGCTCGACCAGGTCTGCAACTTCGGGTTCGGCGGATGCGAGAACTGGCATCCCATGAAGGGTCCCATGATCACGCAGACGCTCTTCGGCATGCAAGGCGTGGGTCCGCTGCACTGGCGCGGCGACCGGAGCAACCTGTCGCAGTTCAATCCCGCGTTCCAGAGTCTGCTCGGCGACGACACCCAGCTCACGCCGACGGAGATGGCCCAGTTCGAGGCGTTCCTGTTCACGCTCAGGTTCCCGCCGCAGCCGAACAGGAACATCGACGACACCCTCAAGACCTCGTTCAGCAACGGCGGCAATCCATCGACGGGACAGAACCTCTACATCAATCTGCCCGTGGACGGAGGCATCCTGAGCTGCAACGCCTGCCACTCGCTGCCGACGGGCACGAACGGTCAGCTCACCTCCGGCTCGCTCCTTCAGCAGACGCAGAGCATCAAGATTCCGCAACTGCGCAACATGTACGAGAAGACGGGATTCGTGAAGAGCGTCGCCGGCGGGGCGCGCGGATTCGGCTTCACGCACGACGGCGAGTTCGCGAATCTGCTCGACTTCCTGGCGCTGCCCGTGTTCAACTTCGCGTCCGGCGCCGCCGGGCTGCAGCAGCGCAAGGACATCGAGGCGTTCCTGTTCAGCTTCCCCACAGGAACGCACGCGGGAATCGGCGTGCAGTCGACGCTCGCGAGTCTTGCCTCCGCGCCTTCCTCGCAGATTGCGCTGCTTGACCAGATGCAGACCATCTCGAACGGCGGAGCGGTGAACCTGGTCGCGAAGGGTCGAGCCGGCGGAGTGCCGAGAGGCTGGCATTCGATCGGCGGCGGCACCTGGCAATCGGATCGGATTGCCGAGACGGTGACCACGGCCCAACTTCGCGCACTGGCGTCCCCGGGAAGCGAGATCACCTTCACGCTCGTGCCCGCGGGGTCGGGCAATCGCATCGGCATCGACCGCGATCAGGACGGATTCCTCGATCGCGACGAGATCGACGCAGGCAGCGATCCGGCGGATCCGAAGAGCATTCCTGGCGCGTGCCCGGCCGACCTCGACGGAAACGGCACGGTCGACGGTGCGGACCTGGGTGAGCTGCTCGGCCAGTGGGGCCAGGCCGGAAGCGCCGATCTCGACGGAAGCGGCGCGGTCGACGGCGCGGATCTGGGTGAACTGCTCGGCGCCTGGGGCGACTGCGGGTAGGTCTTGTGCGGCTCGCCGCGGTTGGGCGACCAGGCGGTGCATCGAGCGCGCGGCAGCGCCGATCGCTTCGGCGCATGCCGCGGCGGCGCACTTCCGTGCGCTCCCCGGCAGACCGCGGCAGATTCATCGAGTGGGCCAGAGAGGACTCGAACCTCCGACCTCGCCCTTATCAGGGGCGTGCTCTAGCCAGCTGAGCTACTGGCCCCGAAGAGCGGAGAGTGTAGCGACGGCGGCAGGCGCCCGCCACCGTCGGCGCGTCGCCGCATCCGCGGCGCCGTCTCAAGCGCCGCGGCCGCACTCACTTCGCCGCCGTCGCGTCCACCACGACGCTTTGCTCGCTCGAGCGAATCTTGCGCGACGGATACCACCCCCACTCCGGTCGATCGTGCGGGCCGAAGAACTCCCACTCCTGGCAGCGGATGATCGCCTGATTCAGGCGCCCGCGCGCATCGCCGAGCGCCGCGAACTCGCCGGGGCGAAGATCCACCGTCATCGACGCGATCGATCGCTCGAGCTTCGCCTCGACCGCGAGTCGCGCGAGTCGAAGGCCGCCGCGCGGAGTCACGCCTCGATGCGCCGCCTCGATCGTCGACAACTGCTCGCGAGCCCGATCGACGGCTTCGATCGGCCGGCACGGCGCGGTCGGATCGGCGGCACGGAGCTGCTCGTCGGCTTCCATCGCGCCGGTGGATTCCATCGGCTCACTTCGCTCGGTCGCGTTCGAGGGCGTCGCCAGCAGCGCGTTCGGCGTCGAGGCGGCCACCCAGCCCCACGCCGACGCCGTCAACGAGTGCACGGCGGTGATGGCCGCGGCTGCCATGACGCCGGCGCACGGATTCCGCTTCGCTCCGTTCGTGCCGAGAACTCGGAACACGCTTGGCCTCCTCCCCGCCGCCGAATCGCGGCAGATGCAGAAGACAAGCTCGGAAGCCCGTCGTTGCCGTGCTCGTCCGTCCGGCCGGTTTCCGATCGCCGAGATCGGAGCGGAGCGACCGTGACGCCTGCGCCGTTACGACTCGGTCTCGAACGACCCGACGAGCGGCTGCACGAGATCGCTCAGCGTGATCACCCCGAGCGGCGCCGACGCCTCACCCACGATCGCCAGCTTCGCCCGCGCGCGGCGCATCGCCTCGAGCGCTTCGAGCAGCGTGGTCGACGGACTCACGCGGCACGCGGCCACGAGCAATCCCGACACGGGTCGCGCCGGATGCAGCGCGAGCTCGAGCGCCGACACCACGCCGACGACGGTTCCCCCCGCGTCGACCACCGGATAGCGGCTGAAGCTTCGACCCTGCATGAGCGATTGCCGCGCGGCGGCGTCGAGATCCACGCGGATGGTCTGCACGCGCCGCCACGCGATCATCCGATCCTGCACCGTCCGCCCCACCACGCCCATCACGCGCTCCGCGAGCGACACCTGCGCCTCGCTCAGCACGCCCCAGCCGGCGCCCTCCTCGAAGAGTCCCGAGACTCGCTGGCGCGACGAGAGCGGTTCCTCCGGCCGCGCCCCGATCCGTCGCAGCACCACGTTCGAGATCGCCTGCACCAGCGGCACGATTCCCGTCCAGGTGAGGATCAGGCGCCCGGCGCGGATCGACGGCGACATCGGCACGATCGCGCGGTCCGCCATGCGCCGGAAGAGATCCTTCGGCAACACATCGCCGAGAATGAAGAGGATCGGCACGAGCACGATCGTGTTCACCACGACGGCGGTGATCGGCCCGAGCGAGAACGCGTCGAAGATGTGCGACAGGCCGATCGCCACGAGATCGTTCGCGATCGTGTTTCCCACGAGCAGGGCCGCGAGCAGTCGATTCGGATGATCCATCTCCTCACGCAGGATGAGCGAGCGGCGCTCGCCGCGCCCCACGCCGAGCGCCAGCCGCACGCGATTGATCGAATAGACGCCCGTTTCGACTCCCGAGCAGAGCGACGAAAGCAGCACGCCCATGACGACGAGCAGCGCGAATCCGACGATGGCGCCGGTGCTCACGACTCCGCCTCCGGCCCGCGATCGACGAGCAGTTGGCGGATGCGCCCTCGCTGCACGCTCTCGACCTCGACGCGCATGCCCTCGAGCTCCACGCGATCCCCGCGATGCGGCTCGCGTTCGAGCTTCTCGAGCACGAGGCCTCCGGCGGTCGCCGGCGCGTCGGAACCGATCTCGAGCCGGAAGCGCCGCGCGAACTCGCCCGCAGGCATTTCGCCGCTCACGCGCCAGCGCCCGCCGGGGAGCCGCTCGGGCGGCGGCACCGGCGCCTCGTCGGGCGCCGCGATGTCGCCGACGATCTCCTCGATCGCGTCCTCGAGCGAGGCGACGCCTTCGGTTCCGCCGTACTCGTCGACCACGACCGCGATCTGGCGCCCCTCGTCGCGGAAGAGCTCGAAGAGCTGCTGCACGCTGGCCACCGCCGGAACGAAGAGCGGCGTGCGCACGTGCGCGGCGAGCGGCGTGGCGTCGCCGCGCGGATCGAGCAGCATGGCGCGGACGTCGACGACGCCGGCGATCTCGTCGAGATCACCGCGATGAACGAGCAGCCGCGTGAGCCCGGCGCGAGCGGCCTCCGCCGCCACGATCTCGCGCGTGGCATCCTCGCGCACGGCCACCACGTCGACGCGCGGCGTCATGACGTCGCGCACGCGCACGGCGCCGAGGCGCACCACGCGCGCGAGCACGCCGCGCGCGGTCGCGTCGATCTGCCCCAGGCGGCCGGCCACCTCGAGGGCGGCGTCGAGCTCGTCGACGCTCAGCCCGCTCGCCTCGCCGCCCCCGATGAGACGGGCCAACGGCGCGACGACGCCCTTCTCGAGAATCGCCCGGAGCGGTGCGAGCAGCAGGTGCACCGGAAGCACCGCGCGCGCGGCGGGCCCCACGAGCCGGCGCCGCGCCGTGTTCGCCACGAGCTTCGGAAGGATCTCGCCGCAGAGCACGAGCAGGATAAGCGTGGCCACCGAGATCGCCGCGCTCACGAGCAGGCTCTCGCTCAGGCGCATGAGCAGCACGCTCGTCGAGACGAAGTAGAGCGTGTTGATCGTCATGTTCGCCAGCAGCACCGTGATGAGCAGCTGACGCGGATGCGAGAGCAGTTCGTCGACGATGCGCGCCGACGCCGGCCGCTCGCGCCGCAGCCAGATGCGATCGCTCTGGGAAAGACCGAAGAAGACCGTCTCCGAGAGCGACGAGAGCGCGCTCAGAAGGACGAGCAGCGGCAGCGACGCGACGAGGATGACGTCGGCCACGTCCATGTCAGGGCTCCCCCGCCTGCTCGAGCAGCCGCTCGACCAGCCGAAGCTCCGTCAGCAGCGCTCCCGCGCGGATCGGATCCGCGATCGGCGCGCCGGAACTTCCCGGGCCGGAACCTCGCGCGCCGGAACTTCCCGGGCCACCGCCCGCGCGAGC
>VGXK01000098.1 GCA_016873355.1 Phycisphaerae bacterium
AGCAGGCGGATCTTGAGGATCCGCCGATGGAGCCCGACGATGCCACACGAAGTCGCAGCCCGCCAGATCGCTACGAATGAGGAGGAACCGCTCTAGGCTGGCGCGTCATGAGCGCCACCACGCCCCCCGCCGGATCGTCGATCTTCTCGCGCATCATCCGGGGCGAGGTCCCGAGCCATCGCGTCTACGAGGACGATCGAGTGGTGGCGTTCCTCGACGTCGGACCGCTCTCGCGCGGGCACATGCTCGTGGTGCCGCGCGAGGAGCAGGCGCGACTCGAAGATCTCTCGGAGGAGAGCGCCGCGGCGCTCGGTCGCGTGCTGCCGCGACTCGCCCGCGCGCTCATGAAGGCCACGGGCTGCACCGCCTACAACATCCTCATCAACAACGGCAAGGACGCGGGCCAGGTGGTCTTGCACGTGCATGCGCACATCATTCCGAAGTCGTCCGACGGCCGCGGCCTGACCAAGGAGTGGCGCTCGAGCAAACTCGATCCGGCCGAAGGCGCCGCGCTTGCGAACGAGCTTCGCGGAGCGCTCGCCGGGTCTGCAGCCCCGAGTACCTCGGCATGATCGGCACGAGCGCATCGTGCAGGTCGTCACCGCAGCAGGTGCACGCGCCGAGCACCGGCTCATCGAACCCGCTGTCTCCATGCGCGAACACGCCCAGGATCGCCGCGAGCACGCCCAGGATCGGCGGCACCGCCGCGAGCAGCACGACGGTCATTCCGCCGAAGGCCAGGCTCGTCGGCGCTCATGAGCGTCGACTCGGGCTACCGCCGCGTCGATCGTTTCGCGCTCTTTGATGTCGTGCCCGGCTTCGACGCCCTCGGCCCCGCGCCTGCGGCGCTCGACGCCTTCGTCGACTTCGCGTTCGGCGAAGTGCCGAGATCGATCGCCCACTTGGCGGCGGCGAGCCGAGCCACCGGCACGCGGAACGGCGAGCAGCTCACGTAGGCGAGGCCGCACTGCTCGAAGAAGCGGATCGACGCGGGATCGCCGCCGTGCTCGCCGCAGATGCCGAGCTTGATGTCGGGCCGCGCCTCGCGTCCCTTGTCGCACGCGATCGAGACGAGCTGTCCCACGCCGCTTGCGTCGATCGACGAGAAGGGATTGTCCTTGATGATCTCCTTCTCCTGGTAGTACGGCAGGAAGCTGCCGGAGTCGTCGCGACTCATGCCGAGCGCCGTCTGCGTGAGATCGTTCGTGCCGAAGGAGAAGAACTCCGCGGTCTCGGCGATCTCGTCGGCGGTCAGCGCGCCGCGCGGAATCTCGATCATCGTGCCGACCTGGTAGTCGAGCGTGGCGCCGGTGCGTCGCATCACATCCCGCGCGGCGGAGTGGATCACTTCCGCCTGGAGATCGAGTTCCTTCTTGAAGCCGACCAGCGGCACCATGATCTCGACCTTCACCTTGATGCCGTCGGCGCGGACGGCGGCCGCCGCCTCGAAGATCGCGGTGGCCTGCATGCGGCTGATCTCCGAGTGCACGATGCCGAGCCGGCATCCGCGGAATCCGAGCATCGGGTTGAACTCGTGCAGCTCGTGCACGCGCCGCGAGATCTGCTCCACCGGCACGCCGATCTTCTCCGCGAGCTCCTCCTGCTGGCCCATTTCGTGCGGCAGGAATTCGTGCAGCGGCGGATCGAGCAGGCGGATGCACGCGGGACGACCGTCGAGCGCGCGGAAGATGCCCTCGAAGTCGTCGCGCTGGAAGGGCAGCAGCTTCTCGATCGCGCGGCGCCGACCCGTGTCGTCGTTCGACAGGATCATCTGCCGCACGAAGTCGATGCGATCGCCCTCGAAGAACATGTGCTCGGTGCGGCAGAGGCCGATGCCCTCCGCGCCGAAGGCAATCGCGTGTCGCACCTGCTCCGGCGTGTCGGCGTTCGTGCGGATGCCGAGGCGCCGGAACTTGTCGGCGAGATCCATCACGAACGAGTACCAGCGGAAGACCTCGCTCTTCGATTCGGGGAGCGTTCCGGCCACGAGCACCTGCTTGAGCTCGCTGTCGGCGGTCCCGATGCGCCCCCGGAACACTTCACCCGTGGTTCCGTCGATCGAGATCGCGTCGCCTTCCCGCAGCGTGGTGCCTCGGCACGAGAGCGTGCCCGCGTGGTAGTCGATCGAGATCTCGCCCGCGCCCGCCACGCACACCTTGCCCATCTGCCGTGCCACGAGCGCCGCGTGACTCGAGACGCCGCCGCGCGTGGTGAGAATTCCCTCCGCCGCGATCATGCCGCGCAGATCCTCGGGTGAGGTCTCGATGCGGCAGAGAATCACGGCGCGGCCCTGCCGCGACAGCGTCTCCGCCTTCTCCGCGCCGAAGACGATCTCGCCGCTCGCCGCGCCCGGTCCCGCGGGAAGCCCCTTCGCGAGCATCCGCCCTTCGCGCCGCGCCTCGTCGTGCGCCGCGAGATCGAAGATCGGCTGAAGCAGCTGGTTCATCGCCTCGGGATCGGCGGAACGGATCGCGTGCTCGGGCTTCATGAGCCCTTCCTTCACCATGTCGTGCGCGATGCGCACGTACGCGCGAGCCGTGCGCTTGCCGTTGCGAGTCTGGAGCATGTAGAGCGTGCGCCGCTCGATCGTGAACTCGAAGTCCTGCACGTCGCCGAAGTTCCGCTCGAGCGTGCGCCGCACGCGCTCGAGCTCCTTGTAGGCACCGCCGATCCTGGGATCCTTCGCCATCTCGGCGACGGGAAGCGGCGTGCGCACGCCGGCCACCACGTCCTCGCCCTGCGCATCGACGAGGTATTCGCCGTAGAGCCGGTTCTCGCCGGTCGCCGGATCGCGCGTGAACGCGACGCCGGTGGCCGAATCGTCGCCCATGTTGCCGAAGACCATGCTCTGCACGTTCACCGCGGTTCCCCACTCGGCGGGAATGCGGTACTTGGCGCGATAGACGATCGCGCGCGGGTTCATCCAGCTCGAGAAGACGGCGCCGATCGAACCGAGCAGTTGATCGAGCGGCTTCTGCGGGAAGTCGCGGCCGGTCCACTTGCGCACGAGCGTGCGGTATCGCTTCACGAGCTCGCGCAGATGCGCTTCCGTGAGCTGCGTGTCCTGCTCGACGCGCACTTCCTTCTTCAGCGCGTCCATGACCTCCTCGAACGGCTCGTGATCGTTCTCGTGCTTCTTCTGCACGCCCATGACCACGTCGCCGTACATCTGCACGAAGCGCCGGTAGCTGTCCCACGCGAAGCGCGGGTTGCCCGTCTCCTTCGCGAGCGCCTCCACCGTCTCGTCGTTGAGGCCGAGGTTGAGGATGGTGTCCATCATGCCGGGCATGGAATCGCGCGCGCCCGAGCGCACCGAGACGAGCAGCGGCTTCTTCGAATCGCCGAAGCGCTTGCCCGTCTCCTTCTCGAGCATCGAGATCGCGCGCGAGAGCTCGGGCATGAGCGGCTTCGGCAGCTTCTTGCCCACGCGGTAGAAGTCGGTGCAGACCTCGGTGGTGATCGTGAAGCCGGGCGGCACCGGCAGGCCGATCGAGGTCATCGCCGCGAGATTGGCGCCCTTGCCGCCGAGCAGCGACTTCATGTCGCCGCGGCCGTCGCAGCGCGTCGAGCCGAAGTAGTAGATGAGCTTGCCCGCCTTCGCGCTCGGGCGCGGAGCGCGCTTCGACGCGGACGACTTCTTCGACTTGCTCTTCGTGGTGCGGGAATTCGAACGACGGGGCGGCACGGCGAGTGTGGTCATGGGGAATCGCGGAGTGTAGTCCTCCCGCCGATGCCCCGAGTCGGCGTCGTACGATGCGCGCGTGGAAGCGACTCCGCTCTCATGGCGATGGTCGCCGATCGAGGCGCTGCGGCGCTGGCCCTTGACGCTTCCGATCGCGGCGCTCGTCTCGGGCGCCGGCGACGACGAGGCCCGCTGGTCCGTGCTGGGCGTGCCGAACGCGTGGCGGGAGATTCCTCACGGCGCCTCGCGCGAGCATTCGCTTGCGTCGCTGCGAACGATCGCCGACGGATCCGGCGCGGCGCGCCCGCGCGGTCCCGCGCCCGCCGCGCGGTCCGCCGATGCGCCGCCCTTCTCGGGCGGCTGGATCGGCTACCTCTCGTACGAATTCGGCGCGATCGCCGAGCCCGTCGCGCTCCCCGGCGGCGCGCGAGATCCCGACTTCCCGCTCGCGGGCGGATGGCGCTGCGACGCCGCCGCCGTGCACGACGCGCGACTCGATCGCTGGTGGTGGTGCGGCGGCGGCGCCCCGCCCGACCTCGCCGATCCGATCGAGCTCGAGTGCGATCTCGGGCCGATTCGCGCTCGCCTCGACCGCGGCCGTTTCGAGTCGCTCGTGCGCCGCACGATCGAGCTCATCCGCGCCGGCGACCTCTACCAGGCGAACATCGCCCAGCGCTTCGAGGCGCCGCTCGAGGGCGACTCGCCGGCCGGCCGCCGCGCGCTCGCGATCGCGGCGCTCGCCTCGAGCGGCGCCCGCTACGGCGCCGTCGTCGAGGGCCCGAACGGCCGCGCCGTCGTCTCGATGAGTCCCGAGCTCTTCCTCGAGCGCCGCGGCGACCGCGTGATCACGCGGCCGATCAAGGGCACGCGCCCGCGCGGCGCCGATCGGCGCGAATTCCTGGACAACGAGAAGGAGCGCGCCGAACTCGCGATGATCGTCGACCTGATGCGGAACGATCTCTCGCGCGTCTGCGTTCCCGGCTCCGTGCGCGTTCGCGCGGCGCGCCGCATCGAGTCGCACTGCGGCGTCGATCATGCGCTGGCGGAGGTCGAGGGCTCGCTCCGAGCGGACGCGGGCACGAGCGACCTCGTGCTGGCGACCTTCCCGCCGGGATCGGTCACCGGGGCGCCGAAGGTCCGCGCCATGCAGGTGATCGAGTCGCTCGAAGCGAGTCCGCGAGGTCCCTACTGCGGCGCGGTCGGCCTCTTCGGCGACGACGGCGACTGCTCGTTGAACGTCGCCATCCGCACGCTCTGCGTCCGTGACGGGACCGTCACCTGCTCGACCGGCTGCGGCATCGTCAACGACTCGGATCCCGCGGCGGAGTCGCGCGAGAGCGAACTCAAGCTCGAGCCGTTCCGGCGCACCGCCGAGTTCCTTCGCTTCGCAGGCCCGCCGCGCGAGCACGCGCCGCTCCGCGCGGGCGCTCCGCGCCGCGCCGACGCACCGATCGCCGCGCTCACGCCGCTCGCAGCGGCCGCTGTCGCTGACGCCACTCGATCGCGTGAAGGATCTGCTCCGCCGCGACCGACAGCCCCCGCGGGTGGAAGCTGAAGTCGAAGGCGAGACCCGCGTAGGTCATCTGCTCGCTGTCGATGTGCGTGTGCACCACCTTCGCGGTGGTGAGCATGGGCACGGGCGTCGCCTCGCCGAGCTCGATCCGCAGCCACAGGATCGGATGGCGGAAGAGCACCGGCGCATCCGCCGGCGCCACGCGCACGCCGAGACCGCCGCCGCCGATGTTCATGAGGGTGGCCCCGAATCGGGGACCCACGGTCGGCAGCAGGGAGTCGAGCGTCGACGCGTCGATCGGCTCGCGTGCACGGAAGCGGGCCCAGAGATCGGCGCAGGCGCGCGTGGCGGGAACGACGCTCGAAGGGTCGAGCAGCGGCCAGCACTGCACCTCCGGAAGCTCGAGACCGCGCGCGTCGTAGCGGCCGTGCCGTCGCGAGCATCGTTCGATCGAGTCCGGCAGCGAGAAGATGAGCGTGCCCGGCAATCCGCCGCCGACTCCGCGTCGTTCGACGCGCACCGTGGTCCGGAACATCCAGCGGTTCTGGCCGACGACGGCGGCGACGACGAGTTCGGTCCCGGGAGGAAAGCGCACCTCGTGACCGAGCGTGCGCGGCGCCTCGACGATGAGATCCTGCGTGCCGACGGCGAGCAGCTTCGCCCGCCAGACGAGGTCACCGGTGCGCGGACCGTCGGTCGGCGCGTCGGGCGCCAGCGCCAACTCGAGCGCTCCGTCCCGCTCCTGGATCTGCTGAAGCGTTCGTCGCCAATGAGTCGCTCGACTGCGTGATGCGGGCATGAATGGCTCCTCGGCTCCCCGTGGATGCCGAGGCGTTCATCGGCGCGCGGCGATCACGACCCGCGTCGAAGTCCCGACTCGAGCCGCCGAAGCAGTGCGGCCGTTTCCGTCTGCTCCGTTCGTGAGGGTGTGCGGCCTCCGAACCGGATCTCGTAGTAGCGCACGACGAGCTCGCCGAAGGACTCGCCGGCGCGCCGGTTGACTCCGCGCAGCCACTCCGAGTGAAGTCTCGGCGGCCGCCACTCCGGCTTGCCCACGCCGGACGACTCCAGCATTCGCAGCGCGTCGGCGAAGAACCCCGCGTCGCGCCGAAGCCGACGACGCTCCGGCGGCGGCAATTCGTCGAGGCGCAGCAGCCTTCGGCGCCGGCGCTCGCGCCGCGAGAGCAGCACCGCCGTCGTGAGCATGCCGGCGAGCGTCACCACCACGGACACCGCCCAGAGACGGCCGATGCCGCCCGCCTCGAACTGCCGCGCCAGGGTCTCGAGCCAGTCGCCCACCGTCGACACCACGCTCTTCAGGGAGTCGGTGAAGGTCTCGCCCGCGCCGCGCAGCAGCGAGCGCTGCGCGGTCGCGTCGAACGCCACCACCTGCGTGCGCCAGAGGAAGTCGATGCCGTCGTAGAGCCAGCGGAACGAGTCGCCCCATCCCCGGTTCGTGTCGGCGAGCGTCTCGAGCGTCGACGCGGGCGTCGGATCGACCGTCGACCAGCTCCACTCTCCGGTTCGCACCTCGACCCACGCGTGGGCGTTGCTCTCGCGCACGCGGTAATGCTGCATCGAGCCGTCGTACTCGACCGCCACGAAGCCCACGACCATCCGCGCCTCGACGCCGACGGACTGAAGCATGCCGCACAGCGCCGACGCGAAGAGCTCGCAGTGTCCGCTGCGTCCGCGCTTGAGGAAGGCGTCGATCGGATCCTCGCCGCGCCGCAGCACGAGCGACGACAGATCGGTCGAGTAGCGGAAGCCGCTTCCCTGGAGGTAGCGCAGGAAGATCGACGACGCGTGCCGCGACCACGCCCAGCGCGCGTCCGCGTCGCGCTCGAGCACCTCGGGATCGGGCGGCTTCTCCCCCACCTGCGCCAGCACGCGACGCGCCTCGTCGCCGACGCCCTCGACCGGAAAGCTCGGCATTCGCCACGGTCTCGGCGCGCCGCCGAGCGCTTCGAGCCCCTCGACGCCGATGAACGGCTGGACCTTCACCTGGTAGCGGCCGACGCGAGGTCCGCGCTCGATCTCCTGGTCCCGCATCTCGAGCGTCTCGCCGTTGAAGAGCACGATGCCGTTCCCCGGGTACGCAAGCG
>VGXK01000099.1 GCA_016873355.1 Phycisphaerae bacterium
GGGCCGCGCCGCCGTCGCCGCGTTCGTCGCCTCGGCCGAGTTCGCCGCCGTCGGCTCGCTCGTTCCCGCCGCCGCGCCGGTCGCGGCCCCTTCCGCCGCCGTCGCGCCATCCAGGACCACCTCCGGCATCAGCTCGCCCCCGCCTTCGCGCGAGATCACGATCGGGTCGACCGCTCGCTCCACCACGAGCCGCTCGATGGTGCGCTGCTCCGAGTCGACGCTGATCGAAAGCCCCTCGCCCTTGAACGCGATCGTGGTGCGCTCGAGCACGCCATCGCGCCTCTGCTCCTGATGCGCCGTGAGCTCGACCGCATGGTCGCATCGGATCTCTCCGAGCACCTCGTCGAACTGCGCCTCCTCCGCCAGGATCACCATCATCGGTTCGATCGTCGGCTCGTCGCCGTCGAAGCGGATCTTCTCCCCCTCCGGCGCGCGGTACGCGCGGATCTCCACGTTCCCCTCGAGCCGCCCCGCCTGGAGCGCCCGCTTCGGAATCCGTGCGCGGCCGCGATCGGCCTGCATGGTGATCACGCGATCCTCGCCCGAGTACATCACCGCGTGGGGACGCTCCATGCGCACCCATCGATCGGGCTCGGGATCGATGCGCTGCGCGCGGTAGCGCTGCTGCAATCGACCCTGCTCGTCCGCCACCTGCACCCACGCGCCCGCCTCGAGCGCCACCCGCTCCTGATCGAGCGACGTCGACGTCCGCTTCGTCTCCTCCTCCGAGAGCGGCGCGGGCGATACGACGTCGACCGCATCGACGATGCGCTTCGGTCGACGGCGCCCCGCCGAGTCGCCCTCCCAGAAGAGCGCCGCCGCCAGCAGCGCCGCCGCCGCGCCCGCCGCCAGCCCCACGAAGACGCCGGGGTGCGCGGCAATGAACGAAGCCTGATGCGTTCGACCGCTCATGATCGCGACCACTTCACTCCTGCGGGATCATTCGTAGCGCCGGAGCACTTCCGGCCATCGACCCGACGCCTTGAGCAGATGCTCGATCGCGTCGCGCACGGCGCCGTGGCCTCCGGGCCGACGGGTCACGTACCGGGCGACCGCTCGAACCTCCTCGACCGCGTCGGGCACCGCGACAGGGTACCCGCACACGCGCAGCAACGGCAGATCCGGCAGGTCGTCCCCGATCATCGCCGTCTCGTCGGCCCTCAGCGCGAGCGTGCGGGCGATCGATTGGAACGCGTCCACCTTGTCGCGAGCGCCGGCGATGACGATTCGAATGCCGAGCTCCTCGAGTCGATGCCGCAGCGCCAGTCCCTGGCGCCCCGTGATCACCGCGATCTCGAGTCCGAGCGAGCGCCAGATCGCGAGTCCCGCGCCGTCGTGCACGTGGAAGCGCTTCGTCTCGTGGCCCTGGTCGTCGATGCGGATTCCGCCGTCGGTGAGCACGCCGTCGACGTCGAGGCAGAGAAGCCGCACGCGAGCGGGGTCGCTCATCGTGGTGAGCCTACCGATCCGGCACGAAGCGCTCGGCGCACTCGCGGGCTTCGCGAGTGCGCTCGACGCGCCGCACCCGCCGCTATCCTCACGCCGCGGTGGACACCACGTTCGACCTCGACCAGCCCGTCGTCCAGTTGATGACGGCGATGCAGACCGCCGTCGGCGCCGACCAGACGATCCGCGAGGCGATCGAGTCGCTGCGGCAGCGAGCCGGATCGATCACGGGCGTGCTGCTCTACGCCTACGTGGTCGACGACGCCGACCGCCTCGTCGGATTCCTCTCGGTGCGCCGCCTGCTGCTCTCGTCCCCCGACGCGAAGTGCCGCGACATGATGATCCGCCAGACCGTCTCGGTGCGCTTCGACGCGCCGCTTCGCACTGCCTTCGAGATCTTCTCGCGCCAACGCCTGCTCGCGCTGCCGGTGACGGACGACGAAGGCCGGCTGCTCGGCACGATCGGCATCCAGACCTACACGGAAGGCGCCGCCGAACTCGCGGAGCAGCGCCAGGCGGACGAGCTCTTTCAGCGCATCGGCATGAGCGTGGAGCAGGCCCGCCTGGGCGGCTCCGTGCGCGGCTTCGTGCTGCGCATGCCCTGGCTCTCCTGCAACATCGTGGGCGGCATCGCCTGCGCCGTGATCGCCAGCCTCTTCGAGCAGACCACGACCGCGATCGTGGCGCTCGTCTTCTTCCTGCCGCTCATCCTCACGCTCGGCGAGGCCGTGGCGATCCAGGCACATACGATCGCGATGCCGCTCGTCGAGCAGTCGCCTCGGCAATGGCCGCCGTTCCTGCGGCGCCTTCGCATCGAGTTCTCGAGCGCGGCGCTGCTCGGGATCGCGTGCGGCGTGATCGCGGCCGGCGCGGCGCTCTGCTTCGGCCCGAACGAGCAGCGCACCACGATGGCGCTCATCATGCTCTGCTCGACCGTCTTCGGAATGGTGGCCTCCGCCATGGCGGGCACGCTCGTGCCGATGGTGCTGCGGCAACTGCACCTCGACCCGAAGCTCGCCGCCGGCCCCGTTTCGCTCGTCGTCGCCGACGTGATGAACACCCTCGGCTATCTCGCGCTCGCCGCGATCTTCCTCGACGCGAATCTCAGCTCGCCGCCGACGCCGTGACGAGCGGCGGCAGCACGACCCAGAGGTCGTAGGCCGCGTGCGAGCCGACCGCGATTCCGAAGCCCCGCACCACGAGCAGCACGCCCCACCAGCACCCGGCGCCGAAGAGGAAGAGCGCCTCGTGGAGCGCGAAGCCCTCCGCGCGGAAGACCGGGTGATGCAGCGAGAACGCGAGCGCCGCGAGGATGACCGCGAGCGTCACCGCGCCGCGCTCGCCGAGCGGCGTGAGCCGCTTGAGCAGCGAGTGCAGCAGCGAGACGAGCATGAGCCGGAAGACGAACTCCTCGTAGAGGCCGGCGCCGATCGCCATCGAGATGCGCCCCGGAACGGAGAGGCGCTCGATCAGCGAATCGCCCGCGGTCGCCGGAATCAGCGCCGTGAGCCAGCCGAGCAGCACCACGGGAATCGCCGTCGCGATCGACTCGATCGCCATCGCCGCCACCGTCGGCAGGTGCAGCGACCACGGTCGCCTCGAGAGCACCTGCCACGCCAGCAGCACCGCCACCACGGCAAGCGCCGGCAGCGACATGGCCGGCAGCAGCAGATGGTCGCCGCGAATGCCGACCCAGTGGAAGAACTGAAGCAGCGTCGAATGCGCGCGGTTCGTGACCACGAGCTCCTGCTGCCGCAGCGCTCCGAGCAGTCCGATCTCATAGAAGAGAATCAGCGGCGCCAGGAGCGCGAGGATCTCGAGCGGACGGCGCGAACGATCGAAGTACCGGTCGGCCTCGCCGATCGGCGCGCCCGCTCCCGCGGCGCGATTCGACCCGTTCCTTCGCTTCGATCCCCCGGACGCTCCCTCGGACACCGTTCCGGAAGCTCCCCCGGCGCCCGCTCCCGCGCGGGAGCGCCGGCGTTCAGCTCTTGGCGCCACCCTGCCGCAGCGCCGCCAGGCGCTTGGAAAGGCGGCTCTTGCGTCGACTCGCCGTGTTGCGATGCATCGTGCTCGTGCTCGCGGCCTTGTCGAGCGCGGACGCGGTCTTGCGGAACTCCGTCTCCGCCGCCTGAAGGTCGCGATCGTGCACGGCCTTCAGGAAGGCCTTGACCTGCTCCTTCACGGTGCGACGACGCCAATTATTGAGCGCGTTGCGCTTGGCGCTCTGACGGACCCGCTTCCTGGCCGACTCGGTGTTTGGCACTCGATTCCTCGCTGGTAGAACGGGGCATTGTGGCAGACCTCCAACGGCTCTGCAAGCGGGCGGGACCTCCACCGTTGATGCGGACGCGGGGACGATCGCACCGATAGCACTTCCTAGGATCGGCGGCGTCGCATGGGCATCGACACCTTCCTCGTTCAACAGGGCCTTCTCACCCAGGAGCAGCTCGCCGACGCGCTCGTCGAGCAGAAGCGCTCCGGCGAGCGGCTCGACCGCATTCTCGTCCGCCTGGGGCTCGTGGGAAGCGACGACGTGCTCGCCGCGATCGCGTCGCAGTTCCACCTGCCGATCGTCTCGCTCGACGACGTCGAAGTGGACGACGAGACGCTTCGAATCCTTCCCGCGAAGGTCGTCTTCAAGCTCAATTGCGCCCCGATCGGCCGCGAGGGTCGCACGCTGCGCGTCGCCACGAGCGACCCGACCGAGCTCGCCGCGCTCGACGAGCTGCGCATGCTGACCGGACTCTCGATCGAGCTCGCGCTCGCCGACGAGCGCGATCTTCAGAAGTTCATCCGAGCCCGCTACGGCGTGGCCGGCGACACGCTCGACGCGCTCGCCGGCGAAGCGCCGACCGACCTCGAGAGCTCCCCCGCCCTGGGCGACGACGCGGAGCAGGCGCAGGAGGCGAGCGTCATCCGGCTGGTGAACGATCTGCTCGTGGAAGCGATCCGCGAGCGCGCCACCGACGTGCACGTGGAGCCCTACGAGCAGACGCTCGCCATTCGATATCGAATCGACGGCGTGCTCTCCGAAGCGGGCGTGCCCGCCACGATCAACCGCTTCCGCAACGCGATCGTGAGCCGCCTGAAGATCATGGCGAACCTCAACATCGCCGAGAAGCGCAAGCCGCAGGACGGCCGCATCACGCTCCGTCACAAGGGCCAGGAGTTCGACCTTCGCGTGAGCATCATTCCCATGCTGCACGGCGAAGGCGTGGTGCTGCGAATCCTCTCGAAGACGGCGGTGATGCTCGGTCTCGACGAGCTCGGCATGCCGCCGGCGATTCTCCAGCGCTGGGACGATCTCATCGCCCGGCCGCACGGCATCCTGCTCGTCACGGGTCCGACCGGAAGCGGCAAGAGCACCACGCTCTACGCGTCGCTCAAGCGCATCGTGAGCGACGCGGTGAAGGCGATCACGGTCGAGGATCCGGTCGAGTACCAGGTCGCGGGAGTCAATCAGATCCAGGTGAACCATCAGGTCGGGCTCGACTTCGCGACCGGCCTGCGCTCGATCCTCCGCCACGATCCCGACATCATCATGATCGGCGAGATCCGCGACCGCGAGACGGCGGAGGCGGCGGTGCAGGCGTCGCTCACGGGACACCTGGTCTTCTCCACGCTGCACACGAACGACTCCTGCGGCGCCACCACTCGCTTGCTCGACATGGGCGTCGAGCCGTTCCTCGTGGCCAGCACCGTGGAGGGCGTCATGGCGCAGCGGCTCGTTCGACGGATCTGCGGCGCCTGCCGCGAGTCGTACGAGCCCGCGCCGGGCGAGATTCCGGCGTCGCTTCGGGTGCCGCCGAAGACGCGGCTGTCCCGAGGGCGAGGCTGCCGCGAGTGCCGGCAGTCGGGCTACCGCGGCCGCATCGGCGTCTACGAGCTGCTTCGCGTCACCGAGCCGCTTCGGGAGCTCGTGATGCAGCGAGCGAACGCCTCCCGGATCGCGCAGCACGCGACCGCGAGCGGCGACCTCAATCTGCTGCGAGACGCGGCCATCGAGAAGGTCCTCGAAGGCGTGACGACCCTCGAGGAAGCGGTCCGCAGCACGAGCGCTTGACGGGCCGCGGGCGTTCACGGACACTTCGCCGTCCCACCGACCGATCTCGGATTCGCACGGAGTTTTCCTTCATGGCCACTCGCGCTGGCGGCACCGGCACCCTCGTCACGCTCGTCATCTTCGTCATCGCGACGGTGGCGCTGCTCGTCTTCTCGGTGATCATGTGGTCGAACCAGTCGGCCGCGGAGCAGCGCGCCTCCGACGCCCGCGCCGCGCTTCAGAAGATCGTGCTCGACTCGCAGCTTCAGCGCGACGACGTGAAGCGGCTCCAGGCGGATGCGGATCGCAACAAGAAGACGCTCGTCGCGTTCATGGTCGACCAGGGCCAGGCCGCGGCCGCGTTCGTGAGCGGCGATCGCGGCCGCTCGCTCGACGATCTCGCCCAGCCCTTCGGCATCGACCCGAAGAACAAGGACTCGACGACGCTCAAGGCGGAGTGGGATCGCGTGCGAAGCGACCTCAACACCGCGAAGGCCGACCTCGAGGCGAAGGACGCGGCGAACAAGAAGCTGCTCGAGCAGATGGACGATCTTCGGAAGAAGACCGACGAGGCGATCGCCGCCAAGAACGACGAGATCAAGCGCGTGCAGGATTCGATTCGCGGCTACCAGGAGGCCACGGAGAAGTACGGAAGCGACGTGAACGCCGCCGTCGCCGACATCCAGAAGAGCAAGGATCAGATCGAGCAGACCTACCGCAGCCGCATGGGCGAATTGCAGTCGCAGATCGACGCGCTGAACGCCGAGCGCGACCTGCTCCGCACCCGCAACGTGGAGATGAGCCGCAAGCTCGGCCTTTTCGAGCTGAAGGCGCCGAATCCCGCCACGCTCGTCGACGGCCGGGTGATCGACGTGAACGCGGCGGACGGAACCGTCTTCCTGAACCTCGGCCGCGCCGATCGGGTGCAGCCGGGCATGACCTTCGAGGTCTACGAGACGCCCGAGTCGATCCAGGTCGACGACCGCACCGGCGCACCCGTGCGCGGCAAGGGGAGCATCCAGGTGGTTCGCGTCTCGGACAACACCTCCACCGCCCGCATCACGCGCGGAACCGCGGCGCGTCCGGTGGTGAAGGACGACCTGATCGTGAACGCCGTGTATCAGCCGGGAATGAAGTACCGCTTCCTCGTCTTCGGCAAGTTCGACGTCGACCAGGACGGCCGTCCCACCGAGGACGAAGCCGACTACATCCGCAGCCGCGTGCGCGAATGGGGCGGCGAGGTGAACGACGGCAATTCGCTCACGGGCGACCTCGACTTCCTGATCCTCGGACAGCAGCCGCCGCCGGTGCCGCCGCTTCCGACCGACGCCACGAGCGCGCAGTACAGCGCCTACATGGAAGCCCGCACCGCGCGGGAGTCCTACGACAAGCTCTTCAGCGACGCGATCGAGGCGCAGATCCCGGTGCTGAACTGGAACCGCTTCCAGATCCTCACCGGGCAAGGCACGCGCTGATCCACCCGGCGCGGCGCGGTGACGCCGCCCGGTCGACGCGCCCGCTCCGCTCCGTGCTCTCCGAACGGCTCACGCACCTGGCGCAGTACGCGGCGCTGCGGACCTTCGCCGGGCTCTTCCACGCCTTCGGTCCGGAGCAGAATCTTCGCACCGCCGCGGCGATGGCGCGGCTCTTCCACCGCGTCAATCCGCGCCGCGCGGGCCGAGCGGACGAACACATCGCCATGGCGTATCCGAACGCGTCCCCGCAGTGGCGCGCCGAGGTGGCCGAGGCGAGCCTCGAGAACATGTTCCGGATCTTCATGGTCGAAAGCGTGATCATGC
>VGXK01000100.1 GCA_016873355.1 Phycisphaerae bacterium
GGCCGCGCTGGTCGTTCCACGCGTGCACGATGAGCAGCGTGGCGTCGACCCGGTTCGCGATCGTCATGACCTCGCCGGCGACGATGGCCGGCGGCGTGTCGATCAGCACCACGTCGTAGAGCCGCCTCGCGTCGGCGATGACCTGGTCGAGCTTCGCGGTGGCGAAGCGTTCGACGATGCGGTTCTCCGGCGTGCCGGCGCTGAGCAGGTCGATGCCGCCGAGCGACTGCACCGACGACTCGAGCGAGCCGACTCCGGCGAGCAGATCCGCGAGTCCCGGCGCCGCGTCCTTGCCGCCCATCGCGGAGGCGATCTCGGGTCGACGGAAGTTCGCGTCGATCACGAGCACCTTGCCGACCATGCGCTGGGCGACGGCGGCGAGGTTCGTGATGACGCTGCTCGCTCCGCCGCCCGGCATCGGCGTGATCACCTCGATGACCTTGTGCCCCGCATCGAGTCCCTTGGCGATCTGCGCCGCCGTCTGCCGATACGCCTCCGCAAGCACCGACTCCGGCTGGTCGCGAACGACTCGGCGCGGATCGCGCACGCCGGCCGGATCGTCGGCGGCGTCGGGAATCACGCCCAGGATGCGACCACCGGGAAGCCCCGCGAGATCGCTCGTGTAGCGCACGCGCTGATCCAGGAACTCGCGCGTGAAGAGAATGCCGAGCATCACGGCGAGCGTGAGCAGACCCACCACGGGAATCATGATCTTGAGCTTGGGGAAGTCGATCTCGCGCGGCTCCGTGGCCCGCTGCACGATGCTGAGCGCCTGGGCGTCCTCACGGGCGCGAACCGTGCTGATCTCGCTTATCTTGCTCTGGATCGCCTTGCGATCCTCCTCGAGCTGACGCAGGCGGTCCTTCATGTTCGTCATCTCGGTGAGGGCGCCGGTGATCGTTTCGAGCTCCTTGCTGCGCTTCGCGTACTCGTCCGTGGCTCGCTCGAGCGCCTTGCTCAGCGCCTCGAATCGGTCGGAGACCTCCTTGTGGAGGGCGCGAAGATTGCGATGGATGATCTCGTCCCGCTTCTCCTTCAGGTTGAGCTCGGCCGCTTCGAGCAGGGATTCGTTGCGACGGACCTCGGGGTGATCGGGACCGAAGCTCGCCTTCGAGGACGCGAGCCTCGTCTTGAGATCGTGGAGATCGCGGCGCGCGTTCATGAGCACCATGTCGTTCTCGGCTTCGCGCACGTCCTCCGGCCCCGGTTCGAGCGTGCCCTCGAGGCGCTGGTCCACCTGATCGCGCCGAGCCTTGATGAGGTCGTACTCCTGCCGGATCTCGCCGATCTGCTCGTTCAGCCGGCGGACCTCCTCCATGCGTCGACTGTCGCCCTCGTCCTCGGTCGAGGTGAGGCCCCTCTCCAGGACGAACTGCTGCATCTGCTTCTTGAGCTCGGCGATCTGCTGGTCGAGCGACTGGTACTGGCGACGGAAGACCTCGTTCGTCTGGTTGAAGCGCTGATCATCCTCCTTGCGGCGGAGGACCATGTACGAGTCGGCGATCGAGTTCAGCACGACCGGCACATCGCCAGGCTCGTGGGCGCGCCACGAGATGAAGAAGATCTGTTGTCCGCGGCGATGGCCGCCGCGCAGCTCCCACTCGAGGTAGTCGACCGCCTCCTCGGCGTCGAAGCTGCCGTCGTCGGTGATGAACCGCTCGGCCCACTTCGTTCGCCGCACGTCGGGATTCGCCACCGCCACGCTGAGCGTGCCGCGGCTCGTGAGTCGCGCGGCTTCCGTCTGCGCCAATCGGGACACGACGTCCTCGGGGCGATCGCCCTGGGTCATGACGTCGAGTCCGCCCCCGAGCTGGTCCTTCAGCAGGAAGCGCACCTCGCCCATGTAGAGCGGATACAGGAACAACAGTCCGTAGTGCAGCACGACGCCGAGCACGCACCCGCCGACGATGGTCCCGATCAACAGCCACACGTTCTGACGCAGGACGCGGACGGGATCGACCGTCGATGCGGCGCTCGGGCGCGGCGCGCGGGGTGCGCTCTGGCTTCGTTCGGCGGAGGGACGGGCGGTAGGTGCGCGGGTCATGGATGGGTCCTCAGGTTCAACCGAGCGTAGCCCGGAGTTCGGCGATTTCGGCGGCGGTCTTTTCGTCCGGCTGAAGCGTGGCGGCCTTCTCGAGCGCCGCCTTCGCGTCGTCCTTCCTGCCGGTGAGGTGGTACGCCTTGGCCAGGTGCGCCAGGCTCGACGCGGACGGCAAGAGCGAGGCGCTTCGGCTCAGCGGACCGATCGCTGCTTCCGCCTCGTTGTTCTTGATCAGCAGCACGCCGAAGGTGTCGAGGAAGTACGGCTGCGTCGGATTGATGCGGACCGCCCGTCGCGACATCTCGAGCGCCCGATCGAGGTTCGGCGTGCACTCGCCCAGCAGGTAGGCGAGGTTGTTCAGCGACATCGAGTCGTCGGGGTCCTCGAGGATCGCCTTCTCGAACGACGCGATCGCGCCGGAGCAGTCGTCGCGCAAGTACGCCAGGTTGCCCGAGATGAGCCAGACGCGGGCGCGATAGCGAGAGTCCATCGAGTCGGCCGCGGCGATCGCCTGCTCAAGGTATTTCCGCGCGTTCGGCTCGCCTTCCTTGCCGGTCTCCGACCAGAGCCCCGCGAGCCAGCGCTGATCGTCGGGGACGAGCTGATTCGAGAAGACCTCCTTCACGAACGCCTCGAGTTCGACCGTGCGCGGCACGGGGAAGATCTCCCGCAGCGCGCGGTACCAGACGTCCAGGTCGCCGGCCGTGGCGCGTCCGGCCGCCATCTCCTCGCGCACGAATCGCCCGGCGCGGCGAAGCGCCTGAAGGCCGTTCTCGCGATCGCCGGTCTGCACGAGCGCGGCGGCGAGAATGGACTGGGCCGCGGGGCCCTTGCGCACTTCCTCCGGATACTTGCGCGCAAGGACCACGATCCCTTGCCAATCCGGAGTGGCCTGGCGCAGCCGCTGCTCGAGCGCCTGCCGCAGATTCTCCGACGAGGGCGCGATCTCGAGCGCGCGATCGAAGGCGCGCGTCGCATCGGCGCCGTTGCCTCGACGCGACTCGAGTTCGCCGATCGCCTGGTACCAGATCGCCTCGTTCGGGCTCAGCGCCGCGCCCTCGGCGAGCACGCCCAGCGCACGCGTGACGTTGTTGTTGCGAAGGTGCCGCTCCGCGAGCAGCCGCCGTCCCTCGATGCTGTCCGGCACGAGCTGGATGTAGCGCTCGACGGCCTGGATCGATCCGACCATGTCCTCCTTGTCCAGGTGCAGTTCGCTCTTGAGCCGCACCGCGGGGAAATAGGCGCCCGCGAGCGAGAGGGCCTTGTCCGCGTAGGTGATCGCCTGATCGAGCGCCCTCGTGTCGCCCGTTCGCGTGAAGCGGTTGCGCTCCGCAGCCGCCAGCCCGATCCACGGAAGCGCGCTGCCGGGCTGGGTCTGCGAGGATCGGCGCATCGCCGCGAGGCCCTGCTCGAAGTGACGCTCCCCCGCCTGCTTGTCGCCCCGCGACCAGGCGTCGTCGGCCGCGCCGAGCTCGATGCCGCCCAGGAGCAGCTCGTACTGAGCGTCGATCTTCTCCGCGGATTGAGAACCGCGTCCGCGCTCGAGCGCCTTCCGGCCCTCGTCGAAGCGACGCAGGCGCTGGCAGATCTCCGCCATTCGCCGGTACGCCTCGATGTTGATGTCGTCTGCGCGGGCTTCGAGAACCGGCTTGAGCGCGTCGTAGGCGCGCTGCCACTGGCCCTTGTCGAACCAGTAGTCGCTCAACGCGAGCTCGCCGTCGCGAAGCTTGGGATCCTGATGCTTCTTGGCCTCCTCGAACGCCGACACCGCATCGGCGGTGCGGTCGTACTTGTCGAGGTACTGCCCCAGCGCGAACCACATCGGACCCGCGGAGTCCGCCGGCGCCTTGGCGATGGCGCTGCGAAGCACCTTCTCGCCATCGGCGACGAGTCCGATCTTCGACATCGCCTGCGCCTGCACGAGCGCCGCCTCGAAGTCGCCGGGATTCGAGGTGAGCAGGCTGCGGAAGATCGCTTCCGCCTCCTGCCGATGCGACTTCAGCATTGCTTCCATCTCGGTCTGCTTCTGCGCCGGCGGAAGTCCGACCCATTCGCCTTCGGAGTACTTCTGCCGGCACTGCTCGTCGACGAGCAGGCGCGGATCCGCCTTGCCGTCCGTGAGCAGCGATGCGAGCGCGAGCCCGTTCTCGCGGTCGAAGGGGAACTCCCGGTAGAACTTCCGACGCCAGCAGAGGGCGAGCGAACGGTCGCCGTAGAGATCCTCGAATCGCAGCCAGGTGTTGATGATGGTGCGATCGCCGGTGGCGGCATTCGCCACGTCGCGGTAGATCGTGAGCGCCCGCTGCACTTCGCCCGCACGGCGCAGCGCATCCGTGTAGCGCTCGATGAGCACGCGGTCGTAGGGACGGCGGTTGTAGGCGTCCTGGTACGCGGTGAGCGCCTCGGGCATCTGACCCATGGCCTCCCTCGTCTCGGCGAGCTGACGCGACAGTTCGGCGCTGGCCAGTCCCTGCTGCTTCGCGCGGTCGAGCGCCGCGATCGCCTCGTCGAAGCGCAGAAGCTGCGTGAGCGCTCGGGCCTGGAGGAAGAGACCCATGAGCGGATTGCCGTTGCGCTCCGCGTCCTTGCCGATCGCCACCGCCTTCTCGAGGTCGCGGGCGAGCACCGCCTCGTCGAACTGCGCGCCGAGCACGCCGGGGTTGTAGGGCGCGGCGGCCACGGCGGCGTCGCGCAGCGCGGGGATCGCCGCTTCCGCGTTCGCGAGCGTCTTCTTCAGCTCGTCCAGGTTGCGGATCCTTCCGTCGGATCCTCGACCTCCTGCCGCAACGTCGCGCTTGAGATTCGCCACGAGCGCGATCGTCATCAGGTAGCGCGTCCCCGCGCGCTGCGCCTCGTCCTGGCTGGTCAGCTCGGCGAGCTTGTCGATGCGCTCGAGCGGATCCCGCGTGTCGGCGATCGCACGAAGCTGGATGATGTAGGCATCATTCGGCGCCACCGCAAGCGCCTGATCGAGCAGCGTGACGGCCTTCGCATCGTTGCCGGTGGCGATCTCGAGGCGCGCAGCCTGCGAGAGCACGCGCGGATCCGTCGAGCCGTCCTTCATGAGCCGATCGATCGCGCGCCGCGCACCGTCGAAGTTCCGCTCGCCGAGCATGCGCTCCGTCTCGAGAAGGGACTTCACCAACGGGTCGTCGCTGCCTTCGAGCGACACCGCCTTCTGCAGCGACTGCGCCTTCCCGAGCACCTCCTTGGCGGCCACGTCCTCCGGAAAGTAGGCCAGCAGCAGGTTCGCGGTGCGGACGGCGTCGGCGGAGCGTCGAAGCTGCAGTTCGACCCGCGCCTTCGTGAGCAGGAGCGGATAGGTCGCGCCCGACACATCGACTCCACGATTGAGCAGATCGAGCGAGAGCCCGAGTTCGCCACGCCGGGCGGCGGCATCGGCGGCGAGCATGAACACTTCCGCCTCCGGCGCCCGCGACACGGCAATCACGCGTTCGAGCTTGGCGGCCGCGGTCATGTAGTCGCCGGCGAGCATGGCGAGCTTCGCGTCCGCCTTCAGCAGACGCGGCTCGTCGGGCTGATTGCGCGACAGCTCCGCCAGCCGGTCCCGCTCGGCCTTCGCCGAGGCAACATGCTTCGCCTTCTCTTCGGGAGTGGTCGCGCCGTCGGCCCGCCCGATCTCGACATCGAAGATCCGCTCCATCGCATCGGCGCGGATCTCCTCGCGGAACGCGGCCTCGAGGCTCACGGTGCGAGGCGGCGCGTCGACGATCCCCCGAGCCACGGAGAGCGCACGCTCCGGATCGACCGATCGCAGGCAGATCGAAAGCAGTCGCCGCGCCGTGAGGTCGTCGGGGTTCGCCTCGATCCACCGATCGAGCAGCGCGACCGCCCGCTCCGTGTGCTCCGTCTGCCCGAGCGCAAGAAGCTGCTCGGCGGCGTTGAGCACGACTCGGCGATGCGCGCCGGGAGCCGCACTGACCTCGACGAGCCGATCGACGAGCGGCTCGAGTTCCTTCACCGTCTCGGTCATCGAGATCTCGTGGCGAGCAAGCTTCGAGCGAACGAGGCGCGTTCGGATCTTCGCCGGCACGCTCGAGTTGGGAATGTCCGTGTCGGCCTTCACGAGCGCCTCGCCGAGCTCCTTGCGGCGCTGGTCCGCGGTGATCTGCTGGTTCGACGCCACGAGTCGATTGATGTCGGTGACGAGCAGCGTGAGGTAGGCCTCCCACGCCATCTCGTTCTTCGCATCGAGCTCAAGCGCCTGCTTGACGCCGTTCTCCACTCGATCGCGGTCGAGCGTCGGCAGATCGAGTTCTCCCATCGCGAGCGCGTAGGCCTGGGTGGTGAGCGCGATCGCCTCGGGTTCCCCGCCGGCGGGCACCGCCTTGGCCATGTCGACGCCGGCGTCGTAGAGCGTCTGCCATGCGGGTCGGGCGGTCAGGAAGTGGGCTCGCTGGGCGAGCTCGTCGATCAGCAGCACCCATGGCGCCGGATCCGCGGGGTTCGGGCTCGCCCGCTGCCGGAGGATGTTCAGGTTCGTCTCGTAGTGCTGCCGCGCCTCCTCCATCGTCTCCGGCACGATCTTGAGCAGCGCGCCGCGCATGAGGTCCATGTACTCGAGGTTCGTCCGGCGCTTGAAGACGGCGCGGCCGTAGGCCTTGGAAGCGCCGCGATAGTCGCCCTGGCGCTCGAGCTCGCGACCCTGCTCGATGTTGCGGCTCGGGTCCCGCATCACCTTGTAGACGACGACGACTCCGAGGCCGCCGAGGGCGACGGCGAGGAATGCGGCGATGACGACGACGAACTTGGTGTTCAGGCGCTTCATGGAGTGGTCCGGGATCGGGTCGGCTCGGCGCTCGCCTCGACCGTCCTGGCCTCGTACTCGGGCCAGTTCGGCAAGCGGCGCATCAGGTGCGGGAGGAGTTCGGCAAGCAGATCGGCCACTTCGGCCTGGTACTGCTCGACGGCGGCGGAATTGCCGCGATAGCGGCCGGTGAACTGCACCTTGCAGTAATAGGCGTACTTTTCCTGGAGCGAGAATGCGATGTTGCGGATCGAGTACGCCGACGGCGTGATGCGGCCGTTCGCCACGAAGAAGTAGCCGCCGAGAATGAGCAGCTCCGGATCGTTCTTCTGCTCGAACTCGATCATCGTGAGCAAGGTCTCGCCCAGGGGCAGGACCACTTCGTCCTGGCGCAGCGTCACCGGATCGGCGACGGTCGCGAGCGGATATCGCGCGCCGCTGGCGAGGTTCGTCGGTCCCTCGCCGTCGCGCCAG
>VGXK01000101.1 GCA_016873355.1 Phycisphaerae bacterium
TGGCATGGTCGGGCTCCATCGGCGGATCCTCAAGATCCGCCTGCTTCGCCCTCCTTGCCACACTCGTCTCGCCAACGCCAGCTCGCTACGCCTGAGTCGTCACCGCTCTAGGCGGTGTGCCTTGCTCGCCCGGGCGAGTCACGGCCGCACGGATTGGACGTTTCCGCGCCTCCGCCATGGAGTCGCGTGTGGCGCCGATGCTCGCGCGCCGACCGATCTCGCCCAGCTGCCGCCGGGACCAAGCCACGATCCGGCTCCGGGATCATGTGCAGGATCGCGACATCTCGCGATCGAAGCGTCGCGCGGTGGTGCGACTCATTCGCGACGCGCTGCGGTCGACGCCCCCGAAGTCGAGCGAGCGCATCACCAGCATCGACCCGCCGGGGTCCGCGCCGACGCGCGAGTAGGCCGCGCGGGCGACGAAGCGCCGCCCGAGCGATCAGAACGCGAAGATCGCGTCGAGCACCTGGGCGATGATGCCCTTGTCCGCCGCGTCCTTCACGAAGCCGGTGTTCATCTTGTCGATCTTCAGATCGTGGATCTGATTCGAAAGCACCGTGTTCGCGGAGGTGATGTCCTCCGGACGGCAGATGCCGGTGAGCTTGATGCAGGTCTTTTCCTTGTCGCTTGAGATCGTCGTGCGCGCTTCAAGGATCAGGTTGCCGTTGGGCAGCACCTCGATCACTTCCGCGGTCATGCGCGTGGTGAATTCGTCGGTGCGGTCGTAGTCACCCTCGCCCTTGTGCTTCTTCTTGCCGATCGCCTCGAAGACCGGCGCGTTGTGCGCGCCGGACGTGGTCGCCACGCCGGGCTGACCGAACGCATCGAAGGAGAAGTTCGCCCACGCCACTTCGGCGGCGAGCGTGTAGTCCTTCTTCGTGTCGAGCTGCGAGTCGCTCTTGGCTCGGCTCTGCTCGCGCACGATGATCTGGATGAGATCGTGCCGCGCGAAGTGGCGCTCTTCCGGACTGCGCACCGCGAAGAGGCTCATCGCCTCGATCGTGCCGGGCGCCACCGGCTGCTTCTCGTAGTTCGACGGCCGCGAAAGCGCGATCGCCAGCAGCGACGAGTTCGTGCGGATCACCGCGTCGGGGGCGAGGCCCGGCTCGTCGGGAAGCGCGCCGAGCGCCACCGACACCGGCGCCGAGGCGGGCTGGATCGGCGACGCGGGGGCGCTGCGCGGTTGGGGCGCGTTCGAAGGCGCCAAGCCCGAAGCGCCCGATGAGTTCTGCGGGAGTCTCGGCCCATTCGTCGCCACGGGCGCGGAGATCGACGACGGCGCTGGCGCGGAACTGCTCGTCGACGGCGCTGACGCAGAGCTCGTCGTCGGCGCCTCGGACGATTGCGCCACCGCCGGTGCGCTCGCCGCGAGCGCACCGATCACGGCAGCGGCGAGATTCAGACGGGCGCGTGTTTCACTCGTCGTGCGTGGCATGGGTTCCTCCGATTCGAGTCTCGTTCCGTCGCGCGGCGGCCGGCCGCGCCGGGCGCTGCTCGCGTGAGTCACATCGTGCTCGACGCGGTGCGCACGACCGCCTCGCCGCGACCCGTCACCACGGCCGAGATCGTGGAGCGCTCGCGTCGGCCGGGCGAACCCACGCGAACGCACTCGATCGTCTCGCCCTCGCGCCCGTCCGATTGCGCCACCGCGTCCACGCTCACCGCGAGCGATCCGACGGTGGTCCGCACCACGATGCGATCGCCGCGTCGAACGAAGATCGCCTTCTCGAGGTGTGATTCGAGCAATGGTTCGCCTTCGCGCAGCGCGGTTCCGACCGCGCGTCCGCCCACGGCGCCCGCGCGCACGATGCGATGACGATCGCTCGGCTTCACCCAGCAGAGCGACGAGTCCCATTCGCTTCCGTCGGGTTGATCGCCCTTGCGAAGATCCCGCGGCGCCACCGCCGCGACTCGCGCAACCTCCGGGAACACCGAGAGATTGCTGCGACGCTCGACGCGGCCGTCTCGCCACCAGCGGACGGCGAATTCGGCTCGGTCCGTGTCGAGCGAACCGATCGGATCGATCTCGATGCGCACGCCGGGCGGCGTTTCCGCGAGCGTCGTCGCGTCGAGGCCGTCGAAGGCGAGTCGCAGCGAATCGGGCTGCTCGTCGAGCGCGCGGAGGATCGCCTCCGCCACGAGCGCGCGCACGGAGTTCTCGCCGAGAATCGCGTCGACCATCACCGGATCGCTCGCGGTGCGGCGAAGCGCGCGCGAGGACGAGAGCCTTCCCGCGCCGCGCGCGGCCGAATTGCCGCCGCGCGAGTCGTTGCCGCCGTTCGAGCCCGCCGATGCGCCTGCGTTCGTCGCGCCGCCTGCGCGCGCGTCGGCGCGAGAGCGGTCCGCGCCGCCGGCCCCGTCCGTCGAGCCGTCGCCGAGTGCGCTGTCTTCGCCTCCGCGATCTCCGCTGATCGCACGCGCATTCGCCCGTGCCGACTTCGGCTCCACGCTCGCCGGGGCGCACGCGCCGGGCGAGCCCATCGCATCGGACGATCGAGGCCGCACGACCACGCGGCGACCCTCGAGATCGATTCGAGCCCAGTTGGCGCCGGCCTGTTCCAGTCGGCGTCGAATCTCCTCCACGCCGAGTTCCTTCGGCGGCGACCCGAGCGGCACGGAGGCCACCACGAGCTCCGCGTACCTGGAGACTTCCTCGCCCTGCAGGTCGGCCACGTCCCGCAGCAGCACGAGTCCGTCGTCGCGCAGCGCACGCACCGCCGATCGCAGCGCGAGCGTGTCGGCCGCGGCGGCGCCGGGGAATGCCGCGTCGGCGCCGAGCGCCGCGATCGCGGCCACGAGAAGCGTGGAAATCGCTCGCATCAGTACCGCCAGAGGCTGTTGATGGTCTGCCAGTTCGAGTTCGCGGCCTGGATCACCTGGCTGTTCATCTCGAAGGCGCGCTGCGTCTGGATGAGCTGCACCAGTTGCGTGACCGGGTCGACGTTCGAGCTCTCGAGCGCGCCCTGCAGCACGCTTCCCGTTCCATCCTCGAGCGGCTCGTTCAGAATCGGATCGCCGCTCGCCTGGGTCTCGATGTAGAGGTTGTTGCCCACCGGCAGCAGTCCCGAGGGATTCACGAATCGGGCGAGCACGAGCGTGCCGAGCTGCGTCTGCTGTCCGGTCTGGAAGGTGGCGGTGACCACGCCGTCGAGCGTGACCGTCACGCCGATCGCGTCCTGCGGAATCACGATGTCGGGAATGAGCGGAAGGCCCTGGCCGTTCGCGAGCACGAGCTGCCCTTCGTTGTTCGGAATGAAGGTGCCGAGTCGCGTGTACGCGATGCCGCCGCCGATGTCGTCGTTCGTCTCGATCTGGAAGAAGCCGTCGCCCTGGATGCAGAGGTCGAACGGCATGCCGGTGGTGCGCGGCGAGCCCTGCTGGAAGTTCGCCTGAATCCCCGAGACGCGCGTGCCGAGTCCCACCGAGATTCCGGTCGGGTTGTACTGGCCCGCCACGTTCTCGACGCCCGGCTGCTGCTTCTGCATGTAGAGCAGATCCGCGAAATTCGCGCGGCTCGCCTTGAACGCGTCGGTGTCGACGTTCGCGAGATTGTTCGCGATCACCTCGAGCTGCGTGGTGAGGGCGCTGAGTCCGGTGGCCGAAGTGTTGAGTGCCGTCGAGGACATGTTCGACTCCGATTCAGGCGAAGCGACCGAAGGTCTCGAGCGACTTGCGCGAGATCTGATCCTGCTGGCGAATGAGATTCGTTCCGACTTCGAAGCTTCGAGTGGCCTTCATCACCTCGACGAGCTGCGAGACGGGGTCGACGGCGCTCTCCTCGATCGCCGCCTGCACGAGCCTCGCGTCGGCGCGCGGCAGCGCCGGCAAGCCGGCGCGGCGCGACACACGGTTCAGCGCGTCGGTGGTGTAGAGCCCGTCGCCCTGCTTGCGAAGCGATGCGGCGGGCGAGTTCACGAGCGCGATCTGCGCCACGATGCCGGCGCCCTGCGAGATCGTTCCGTCCTCGAAGATCGTGATCGGACGATGTCGGTCGAGCTCGATCTCGTCGCCGGCGGAATCGAGCACCGCGCGGCCGCCCGACGCCATGACGAGCCTGCCGTTCGCGTCGATCTCGAGACGACCGTCGCGCGTGAGCGACAGCGCGCCGCTGCGGTCGCGCGCGATCATGAAGCCGGCGCCGTCGAGGGCCACGTCGAGCGGGCGCGTCGTGGTGCGCACCGAGCCTTGGCGCTGGTCGCTGATCGTGGGACTCTGGAGCACGCCGCCGCCGAGCTGCTCGAGCAGCTGCTTCGGCGACGCGTCGGGAACGGTCCCCATCAGGCGCTCCGGCAGTCGCGCGCTCGTGATCACCCAATCGGGCTTGAACGCGGTGGTCTGAGCGTTCGCGAGGTTGTTCGCGGCCACGTCGAGGCGGTGCATGCTCGTGAGCACGCCCGCCGCCGAAAGTGTCGTGCCGTAGTTCACGGGGCGTCTCGCTTCGCGCCGGGCGAGCACATTCCTCGCGCCAGCGCCACCTGGTGCAGCATGGCCGCCACGCTTGCGTAGCCCAGAAGCTGCGCGCCGATGCCGGCGATCGAGTCGTCGTCGCCGGGCCTCGAGCGCGGGCGCGAGTCTTGGCGAAGGCTCGCGTGGCGCGGAAGCGGCGACTGCGTGCGCGCAGCAGCGGAGTGAGAGGACGGTCGCATCGGCCGCGCCGAACGCAACCGGCGTGCCGAGTTCGCGCCGCGAAGCGTGACGCCGCCCGTGGCCCTCAGGGCCGTGTCGCGAGACGGTCCGCGCAGGAGTTGCGCCCGCGCACGCGATCGATGCGCGTCGATCTGCGAAATGAATTGCGGCGATTATTGGCCGCGTGCGCCCGAGTGAACGCGTTCCTTGCGCTGCGGCGGCACTTCCACGAGCGTCGCGCATCGGCGAGCCTTCGTCGATCCACACACGCTCCACCGATCGTCCCCCGGTTCGTCTATCTTTGCAGCCCCTGTTCGCGGCGGACCGATGGTCGGCTTCGCAGCCGAACGTTGTCGCCGGCTTCTTCGATGGTCTCTCCCGCTCCCGCACGCACGACTCGAGGCGAATGCCCGCATGTGGATCGAAACGATCCGCGATGTGCGGCCAGGTTCTCGCTGATGGAGATCGAGTCGATGTTCCACTACTGCTGCGGCGGCTACCACGGCTGCCCGGTCTTCCACCGGATCAACATGGAGTCGGTCAATGACTCGCAGCGCGGGATCCGTTCGGCCACTCGGGAGTTCGTCACCCCTTCGCTTCGCGGGGCCCCGATCCGTCGCATCGCGTCCGTCTGACGCCGTTCGCAGCAGGCTCGATCGGGGCACGCCGCTTGCGCAGGCGGTGTCCGACTTTCTCGTCTTTGCGCGCGTGGAAGCGGGACTCTCGAAGGCCACGCTCGAGGCGTACTCGCGGGATCTCGCCGACTTCCTCGGCGATGTCGACACGAACGGACGGCTCTCCCCGGATCGCGTCACCTTCGAGAAGATCGCCGGGCACTTGAGATCGCTCTCGCGCTCGAGGTCGCTCGATCCGGCGTCGATCGTGCGGCATCTCGCGACGATCCGGGTCTTCTTCCGCTACCTGCACGCCAACCGGCGCATCCGGCGAGACCCGGCGCGACTTGTCGATCGCCCCTCGCGATGGCGACGCGTTCCGGGAGTGCTGACGCATCAACAGATGAAGAAGCTCGTGGAGGCACCGACGGCCGACGCGGGCGAGCTCTGGCTGCGCGACCGGGCGATGCTCGAGCTCATGTACGCGGCGGGGCTGCGGGCGAGCGAAGTGGGCGCCCTCAAGGTGAACGACCTCAACGAGACGCTCGCCTCGCTCGTCGTGACCGGCAAGGGTCGCAAGCAGCGGGTGGTGCCGATCGGCGTTCCCGCGCTGCAATGGTGTCGGCGCTACCTTCGGGACCTTCGGCCTCGACTCGCTCGCGCGGGAAGCTCACGCGACGAGTTCCGTCTCTTCCTCTCGTTCAGCGGCCGACCGCTCGAGCGCGTGGCGGTCTGGCAGATCGTGAAGCGAGCGGCGGCGATGGCGGGGTTGAAGGGCGTGCACCCTCACTCGCTTCGACACAGTTTCGCCACCCATCTCGTCGTGGGCGGCGCCGACCTGCGCGTGGTGCAGGAACTGCTCGGTCACGCCGACATCGGCACCACGCAGATCTACACGCAGGTGGATCGATCGCGCCTGCGCGAAGTCCTGCGCAAGTTCCATCCGCGCGAGGACGGGCGCGGCTGAGCCGCGTCGACGGCGACGATCGAGGTCTGCTCGATGGCGGCGGTCGAAGTCCCCTCGACGATGGGCACGCGAAGCCGTCCCAAAAAATGGAACGCCTCGGCACGAATGCCGAGGCGCTCACGCAAGGAAGCTGACGATGTGCAGATCGGGGGTCAGCGTCGTCGTCGGCCGACGAGCACCGCCGCACCGAGCAGTGCGAGCGCTCCCGGCGAGGGCACGAGCGCATTCGTCACGCCCACGCCGACGAGGTCCGGACCGTTCATGCCGTTCGCGGCCTCGAATCGGAAGCCGACGAGGTTCTGCCACGAAGCGTCGAGACTGATGCCGACGCCCTTCACGGACTGCGAACCGCCGATCTCGATCGTGTCGAGCGTCCAGCCGGTGGCGCCGGTCGCGCCTCGCAGCATGTCGATGGCGGAGGTGAACGAGCCGTCGCTTCGAATGCCGCGAACGCGGAGATCGCTGTTGCCGCCTCGCTCGAGGATCGAGAGCTCCACCGTGTTCGAGTCGGCGTCCGCGTTGAGCATCTGGCCCGCGCCGAGCAGCAGGTCGAGGGTCCAGGCGCCGTTGTCCTCGCCGTCGATGATCCAGGACATGTTCTTGTAGCCGCCGAAGGATCCGAAGACCTCCGAGAGCGTGCCCGTGCTCGAACTTTCTCCGCCGAACGGAGTCGCGCTGTCGGCGCGATCGGCGTTGCCCGACACGCTGTTCGACGAGCCCATGTCGCGCGGCATCGCGGCGGTCCAGCCGTAGGTGCCGATGTTGTTCGTGAGCGATCCGTCCGCCCAATGAAGGAAGTTCGAGCCGTTCTGAACGCTCGAGCTCGTGACGAATCCAAGCGCGGTCAGTTCGCGATCGCCCCCGTGCAGCACCGAGGAAGTGAGCGACGAAGAGACGGCGTGGAAGTCGGTGCCCGCGAGTGCGGACGCCGCAGCGCCGAGCGAAAGGAACGTGCCGAGCAGAGTCGCATGCATGAAGGATCTCCTGTGTTGCGTCGAAAGGGCCGACGACGCCTGACCATGCGATCCCCGATGAGCCGTGCGTGCCCG
>VGXK01000102.1 GCA_016873355.1 Phycisphaerae bacterium
CCCGGTCCGGCGGCGAGGGCGTGCGCTGCGCCGGAACGCACCGCGTGTGCGTGTTCCGAGCGCTCGGCCACATCGGTCCGCCACGGCTCGAATGCGGGCACGAGATCCGCGGCGCGCAGCGCTCCGCGCACGGCGCGGAGCAGGAACGAGTGCACCGCCGCGGGCTGCCGGAAGCGCACTTCGCTCTTGGCCGGGTGGACATTCACGTCGACCTCCGCGGGGTCGATCTCGATCTGAAGCACCGCCACCGGGTAGCGCTGCGGGTCGATCACGCCGCGGAAGGCTTCCTTCACCGCGTGCAGCAGCGAGCGATCGGTGATCGGCCGACCGTTCACGTAGAGGCGCTGATGCCGCCCGGACGCCTTCGAGGCGCTCGGCCGTGCCACCACTCCCCAGACCCCGATCCGCCCCGCTCCCTCGAGGGCCGCCTCGTGCGAGATCTCGAGCAATTCCGGGGCGAGGTCGCGCCCGAGCAGCGCTTCCACCCGGCTTCTCGGCGACTCCGCCGCGTCGAGATCGAGCACCTTGCGGCCGCCCGATTCGAGCCGGAATCGGATCGACGGGTTCGCCGCCGCGATCGCCTCCATCACCTCGGTCACGCGTCCCGCCTCCGCCGGCTCGCTCTTGAGGAATCGGCGTCGGGCGGGCACGTTGAAGAAGAGCGTTCGAACGCGCACGCTCGTTCCGGCGGGCGCCGCGGCGGGCATGGGACCCGAGATCTCGCCGCCGGTCACTTCGATCTTCGCCGCCTCCCCCGCCTGCGCCGTTCTCGACACGATCTCGAGCCGGGCCACGCTGCCGATGCTCGCCAGCGCCTCGCCGCGGAATCCCATCGTGGCGATCTTCGCCAGGTCGTCGCTGCCCGAGATCTTGCTCGTGGCGTGGGACGCCACCGCGAGTTCCAGTTCGCCGGCGGGAATTCCCGAGCCGTCGTCGATCACCTCGATGAGGTCCCGTCCGCCCCCTTCCACGCGCACGGAGATCCGGGTCGCGCCCGCGTCGATCGAGTTCTCGACGAGCTCCTTCACCACGCTCGCGGGTCGCTCGACCACCTCGCCGGCGGCGATCTGGTTCACCAGTTCCGGTGGCAGTCGACGGATCGGCACGAGTCGATGCTACCTGCGATCCCCGGCAGGTTCGAACACGAGCCGCTCATCGCAGGCACACGCGCGAACCGAAGAATGGGATCATGGTGCTGGTGCGGACGAGCACGCTTGCGATCGGGGATGTGCACGGCTGCGGCGAGGAACTCGCCGATCTGCTCGCGCGCTGCGACCGCTGGTATCCCGGCGGTCGGCTCGTCTTCGTGGGCGATCTCTTCACGAAGGGACCGCACCCCGAGCTCGTGGTCGATCTGATCCTCCGCCGGCGCCGAGAGGGCCAGCGGATCGATCTCATCTGCGGCAACCACGATCTTCGCCTGCGCGATGCGCTTCGCCGCCGCGCCCAGGGCGCGCACCTGGACACGCTTCCGGAGACCGAAGCGTCGACCATTCGACAGCTCGAGCGCCGGGACATGCTCGACGCCGCGAGCGACCTCACGAGCGAAGCGTGCGGCCGCATCCAGATCCGGGACCCTCGCAAGCGCTGGGTGATCGTGCACGGCGGCATCGATCCCGCGCTCGGTCTCGACGCCACGCCCGACCACGTCAAGATCCAGATCAAGGCGTTGGAGGGAATGCCGCACTGGTGGGAGCGCTACGACGGTCGCGACGGACTGATCGTCGTGGGGCACAAGCCGCTCTGGGCGCCGCTCATCCGGCGCAGCGCCGGCGGCGAGCCGTTCGTCGCCGTGATCGACACGGGCTGCGCCTACGGCGGCGCGCTCACGGCCTACTGCGTGGAGGACGATCGGCTCATCCAGGTGGCGAGCCGTCAGCCGCCGTCGAACGGCTTCACGGGTCCGCCCGCGGAACTGATCGAGCCAACGACGCGATCGGCATCGGGCGTCCTCGCCCGAACGCTCGCGAAGTGACCTTGAGGATCACGGGCGCCTGATCGCGCTTGTACTGCTCGCGATCGATCACCTGGCACCAGCGCCGCACGAAGTCGAGCGACTCGCCGGTGCGGCGCGAGATCTCCTCCGCGTCGAGTTCCTCCTCCACCACGAGCTCGACGAGCCGATCGAGCCGGTCGTACGGAGGCAGCGTGTCCTGATCGGTCTGATTCGGTCGCAGCTCCGCCGACGGCGGCTTGGAGATCGACGCCTCGGGAATCGGCGGCGCGGCGAATCCGAGCGACGCCCACGACTCGTTGATCCAGCGGGACAGGGCCACGATGCGGCCCTTCACGAGGTCTCCGATGGGCGCGACGCCGCCCGACATGTCGCCGTAGAGCGTGGCGTACCCGGTGGCGAATTCGCTCTTGTTCCCGGTGGTCACCACGAGCGCCCCGGTGGCGTTGGAATACGCCATGAGCGTGAGTCCGCGCAGGCGGCTCTGAAGGTTCTCGTCGGCGACCCCCTCGAAGCTGCCGAGCATGCTGCGGAAGCGCTCCCGCAGCAACGCGTGGACCTCCGTGATGCCGATGATCTCGCGGCTCGCCAGGCGCAGACGCTCGGCGAGTTCGATCGCGTCGACGATCGACCCCTTCGACGAGTACGCGCCCGGCATGAGCAGGCCGTGCACGTTCGACGCGCCGATCGCCGCGGACGCGAGCGACGCCACGAGCGCCGAATCGATGCCGCCGCTCAGGCCGACGACGGCGGAGCGGTGGCCCGTCTTCCAGAGGTAGTCGCGCAATCCGAGCACGATCGCGCCGTAGAGCTCCTCCATCGCATGCGGATCCGCGAGCGACGCCGCCGCGGCGACGGCCGACGACAGGTCGGACACCTCGACCGACTCCCGGAAGCGAGGCAGCTCGCGCACGATGCCGCCGCGCGGGTGGGCCACCATGGAACCGCCGACGAAGACGAGGTCGTCGTTGCCGCCCACCTGGTTCGCGGTCACGATCGGAACGCCGAGGCGCTTCGACGCCGCCTCGAGCAGTCGGCGCTGGCCCTCGTGCTTGCCGATCACGAACGGACTCGCGCCGGGAACGAGCAGGATTTCGGCGCCGGCGGCGACCGTCTCGGCGGCCGGATCCTCGCGATAGCGCCGAGCGCTCCGCGCATCGACGGCCCGCCACAGGTCCTCGCAGATGAGCACGCCGAGTCGACGGCCCTGATGCTCGAAGACGAGCGGCGCTCGTCCCGGCGTGAAGTAGCGCTCCTCGTCGAAGATGTCGTAGGTCGGCAGCAGCCGCTTGTCGTAGAAGGCCTCGATGCGCCCGGCTCGGCAGAGCGCGACGGAATTCGCGCACGGCCGAGCGGCGCCGTCGAGCGGTCGGGCGAGTCCCACGAGCAGCGTCATCTCGGGGAATGCGGCCGCAAGCCGCTCCGCCGCCCGCACGCACTCCTCCGCCACGCCGGCTCGGAGCACGAGGTCCCGCGGCGGATACCCGAGCAGCCCCATTTCCGTTCCGAGCACGAGGGAGGCGCCCGCCCGCTTCGCCGCGTGCACGGCGGCGATCATCGATTCGCTGTTGGCGGCGATGTCCCCGACCACGGGATCGAGCTGCGCCGTCGCGATGAGCATCGGGGGCGGATGGTAGCGTCCGCCGCACGCACGACGCGCGGGCGTCGACGCGCGTGCAAAAACACCGACGCGCCGCGGGACGGGACCCATCGGGTCCCGCGCCGTGGCGAGTCGGGTTGCCGCGCCGCGTCCGGCGCGCCGGGTTGCTCAGGATCGGATCAGGAGGTCAGCGCGTGGCTGCGCTCGATCGTCTCGACGACCGAACGGGCGGTGAAGGGCTTTCGCAGGATGCGGTCGTAGCCGAGTCGGCCGAGCCGCACTTCGTCGCCTTCCACGAAGCGGGCGCCGGTGGCCACGAGCCGCGTGCCGGCGAGATCCTCGCCGTTGCGCACGAACTGCGCAAACGCCTCCAGCTCGCGGGCGCCGATCGACTCGTCGACGAGCACCACGTGGGGACGGAAGCGCTCGCACTCGATGCCGGCGCTGAAGGCGCTGTCGGAGGTGCGGACCTCGAAACGGGTCTGCGATGCGAGCACCTCGCGCAGCGTGTTCGAGGTCTCGGCGTCCGCGTCGACGACGAGCACGCGCGGATTGCCGCTGACGGAGCCGTCGAAGGGAATGTTGTGCTTCTTCATGAACGCAAGCAGGTTCGCCACGGGCACGCGGCGATCCTTGCTGCCGGGAATCCGGTAGCCCTCGAGCCGGCCGGAGTCGATCCACTTGCTCACGGTGCGAGCCGCCACGTTGCAGACCTTGGCGACCTCACCGGTGGTCAATACATCCTTGCCGGTGCCGAAAGGATTCTGTCGCATGCCCGAGTGCTCCTTCTCGCGATTCGCGTCGTCGGCGCCAGCCGTCGATCGCGATCTCGTGGCAAGGGAATCGGCCGCCCCAAGGGGTCGATTCAGTCGGGCACGCGAAGTTTCCGCAGGAAGTGCGCGGGAGCGGCTCGATACGCGGACTCAGGCCTTGGGGCCGGCCGCGCGGACCGCGTCGCTGATCGAGAACTTGCGGTCGTTCTCGCGGAACTTGGAGGCGAGAGCGCGGGCCGAGGAGTCGTAGGACGCGCCGTTCTTCCAGGTGTTGCGCGGATCGAGCACCTCGCTCGGCACTCCGGCCACGGCCTTGGGCATCGCCAATCCCAGGATCGGGTGCTCCCGGAACTGCGCCTTGGCGAGCGATCCGCCGAGCATGGCCGTGATCATGGCGCGAGTCCATGACAGCTTGAAGCGGTGGCCCACGCCGTAGGCCCCGCCGGTCCATCCCGTGTTGAGCAGCCAGACGTCGGCCTTGTGCTCGCGGATGCGCTTGGCAAGCAGCTCCGCGTAGACCATCGGCGGCCGCGGCATGAACGGAGCGCCGAAGCAGACGCTGAAACTCGGCTGTGGTTCCGTGACGCCCGCTTCGGTGCCGGCCAGACGCGAGGTGTAGCCGTTCAGGAAGTAGTACATCGCCTGCTCGGGCGAAAGCTTCGACACCGGCGGCAGCACGCCGAAGGCATCGGCCGAGAGGAAGATCACGTTCTTCGGGTGCGCGCCGACGGAGGGGATCACCGCGCCGTCGATGTGATTCAGCGGGTAGGTGACGCGCGTGTTCTCCGTCTTCTTGGCGCTGTCGTAATCGGGAATGCGCGTGGCCGGATCGATGACCGTGTTCTCGAGCACGCTGCCGAAGCGGATCGCGTCCCAGATCTCCGGCTCGCCCTCCTTGGAAAGACGGATGCACTTGGCGTAGCAGCCGCCCTCGATGTTGAAGATGCCCTTGTCGCTCCAGCCGTGCTCGTCGTCGCCGATGAGCGCGCGGTTCGGATCGGCGCTGAGCGTGGTCTTTCCCGTGCCGGAGAGCCCGAAGAAGATCGCCACGTTCGAGCGATCGGTCCGGTCGACGTTGGCCGAGCAGTGCATGGGGAAGACGCCCATGTCCGGCAGGTCGTAGTTCATCGCGTAGAAGATGGACTTCTTCATCTCGCCGGCGTACCGCGTGCCGACGATGACCACCTTCTTCTTCTCGAGGCTCTGCACGACGGCGATCGGGCTCCTCACCCCGAACTTGGCGGGATCGGCCAGCTTCAGCGCGCCGGCGTTGATGATGGTCCAGTCGCTGTGCCAGTCGGCGAGCGCCGCGGGTTCGGCGTTGATGAAGAGCGTCTTGGCGAAGAGGTTGTGCCAGGCCTCCATCGTGTAGACGGTGACCTTGCAGCGATAGGCGGAGTCGGCGCCGGCGTAGCCGTCGAAGCGGTAGAGATCCTTCTGCGTGCGGAGGTGCTCCATCGCCGCGCGCTCGATCGCGTCGAAGTGCTCCGGAGAGATCGGCCGGTTCACCGTGCCCCAGTCGATCGACGCCCGGACGGCGGGCGTGTCCTCGAGGTACTTGTCGTTCGGGCTTCGGCCCGTCCGCTCGCCGGTGTCGCAGGCGAGTGCGCCGTTCGCCGCGAGCACGCCCTCCCCGCGGGCCAGCGCCGCCTCCACCAGATGCGCCACCGAGAGGTTCCGATGGATCGTGGCGCGGCCGAAATCGATGGCGGGACGGGTGGCGGTTGCTGGTGTCATGAGTCGGGCCCATGCTACCCAAGGCGGCCGATCATCGGCAATGGACGCGGTTCATTGACCCGTCGACGGCGGCGCTCGTATGCTCGGTCCGCCTCACGGCGACCGTAGCTCAGTTGGTAGAGCACCTGGTTGTGGTCCAGGACGTCGCGGGTTCGAGTCCCGTCGGTCGCCCTTCGACACGCGGATCGAGGGCGCGCGGCGCGACCGCCGCCGCGCCGCTCAGCGCGGCGCCGACCATTCGGCGCCGCACTCCGGGCAGCGCGAACCGGATCCCTCGACGCGCCGATAGCCGCACTGCGCACAACAGGTCGGCGAGGCGTCGATCCACGCGCCCGTGCGTCGATACCAGAGAAGCAGCGCACCCGGACCGGCGGTGAAGAGCAGTCCGCCGAGTCCGCACGCCAGCGCCCAGAAGGTGCCGAGCCCGCAATAGCAGTCTTCTCTTCGGCGCACATACGCGTACGCGGGAATTGCGATGGCGAGCTCGATGAGCGTGCCGCGGAAGATGAGCGAGAGCAGCCGCGACGCCGCGGTGCGGTCGCCGCGGCGCGAGTACTTCCACAACGCGATCGTCCAGAGCGTCCAGCCGACCGCGATCACGAGCGCGAAGGCGGTCAGGAACTCGAACTCGCCGTGAAAGCGCTCGCTCAGCGGCTGGCCACCCCGCAGCACGAGCGCCACCTCCAGCAGCGCCGCGAGCGCACCGAAGGCAAGCCCCGCCCCGATGAACGACGCGGCGATGACGCTCGTTCGCAGCGGGCGTCCGCTCGCTCGCACTCGAATGGGCGGCGAGAACGGCGCGACGAAGGCCACGCTCGCCAGCGCGACGCCCACCGGCAGCCCGTAGATGAAGAGCGCGAGCGACACCGAGTCGGGCACGGACTCGGAGAGCACATTCGCCGCGTGATCGAGCGATGGGAACTCGAGCTCGCCCACCCACGCGCACACGGTCGCCCAGAAGAAGAGAAGCAGGATGGCCTCGACCACCGCCACCGCGACGAGCAGCAGGAATCGACGCACGCGCCGTAGCATACGAGCCGTGCGCGTGGCGCTGCTTCAGATGGATCTTGCGTGGCAGGATGCCGCGGCGAACCGCGCCGCGATCGAGCGGATGATCGCGTCGCCGGCGCTCGAGCCCGGCACCTTCGTGCTCGCTCCGGAGATGGCGGACACCGGATTCGTG
>VGXK01000103.1 GCA_016873355.1 Phycisphaerae bacterium
GCAAGCGTCCCGAGCGCTCCGCCCCGCGCCGAGAGCACGAGCCCGATGCGAAGGTGCACCACCCGAACGCCCGCCGCCTCCGCCTCCTCGGTCGAGCGCTCCCAGTCGGCGCAGACGTCGGAAAGGAATCCGTTGCCGCGATCGCTGCGCTCGTCGACTTCGCGCGAGCCGCGGTCGCCGTACCAGCCGACCGCGCTTGCCGAGACGAGCACCCGCGGCGGAGTCGAGAGCGACGCGAGCGTCTTGGCGAGCAGGCGCGTTCCCTCGACGCGGCTTCGCCGGATCTCCTCCTTGCGCCCGGGACTCCAGCGCTTGTCGGCGATTCCGGCTCCCGCCAGATGCACGACCGCGTCGAGCCCCTCGAGCCGGCGCGAATCGATGCGGCCCTCGCGCGGATTCCAGCCGATCTCGAGTCGCTCGTGATCGGGCGTCGATCGCACCACGCGCCGCACCTGGTGACCCCCGCCCTCGAGGAACGGCACGAGCTCGCGCCCGACGAGCCCGGTCGCGCCGGTCACCGCGATTCGCAGCGGCTCCGCCGTGGGACACTCCGCATGTCGCGCGAGATCCTCCGCCAGTCGCCGGTGCCGGAATTCGAAGGCCCGCCGCAGATGCGAGCGCACCCACGGTCCCGTCACCAGCCGGCCGAGCGCGCCGGCGGGAATCTCGTACTCCACGTGATCCTCGATGCGGCTTCGCCGGTTGCCGTCGGGAAGGAATCGATGCGCGTGCCGCCACGATCGGAACGGGCCTTGCTCCTGCTCGTCCACGAACGAACGGCCCGGCGTCACCTGTCGATGCACCGCGATCCACGAGAAGCGCATGAGCCCGATGCGGAGTTCCATTCGGGCGCGCGAACCCTCCGCGACTCCCGCCGGATTCACCACTCGCGCCCGGATCCACGGCGGAATCATCCGCACCAGCGCACCCGGCCGGAAGTGCCACGCCGCCAGGCGCTCCACCGGAACCGGCATGGTGCTCGTGCGGACGAAGAGCGACACGCTCGGATCTTCACCTCGCGGACTCGCTTTCGCCAGTGGGCGCCTTCGCCGCGTCGATGGAGCCCCGCGCCCCTCGGTGGACGACTCGTTCGGGCGCCCGCGGCGCGACGAGGTCCGCGTCATGGCGGCGCAACGACCGCCGCGAGCGCGTTCGCTCGCATGCTCGCGCCGACGGCGCCGCGAGTAGCATGGCCGCATGGACGAGCTTCGTCAGGCCATCGCGCGTCGACTCGTGCAGAGCCGTCTCGCGGTCGAAGCGCTCGATGCGGAGCAGGCGGCGCTGCTCGACGTGGTGGCGATGATCGGGAACACGATCGCCGGCGGAGGCGCCGTCATCACCTGCGGCAACGGCGGCTCCGCGGCGCAGGCCATGCACCTCGCCGAGGAGCTGCTCGGCCGATTCCGGAGTTCGCGCGAGCCGATCCGCGCCCTCTGCCTCAATTCCGATCCCACGACGCTCACCTGCATCGCGAACGACTTCGGCTACGAGGAAGTCTTCGCGCGGCAGCTCCGGGCGCTCGGGCGCGCCGGCGACTGCCTCGTGGTCTTCTCGACGAGCGGCAAGAGTCCGAACATCCGTCGCGCGCTCGAAGAGGCCAGAACGATCGGACTGCATTGCGCCGGGCTGCTCGGAGGCGAAGGCGGTCCTGCGGCGCCGCTCTGCCATGCGGCGCTTGCGTTGCGCGGCTGTGACTCCGCCGCCGTGCAGGAGGCGCATCTCATGGCATTGCACATCATCTGCGAGTCCCTCGAACCCGAGGCCGCCGCGCTCTCCTCGTCCCGACGAACCCGCTAGCGAATCGCGATCCTCTCCATGGCAAGCACCTCCACCGATCGAAACATGGGCGCGTCGAGCGCCGCGCCGCGCCCGACGCACGCCCCGGCCTCGAGCCGCGGCTCGGGAGGGACTCCCGCGAAGGCATCGTGGTTCGGCGCCGTCGGCGACATCGTCAACCGCGGCGCGATTCCGCTCTGGATCGGCGCCGGCGCCGCGTTCAAGCTCTACGACCGCGATCCGAATCTGCTGCCGCTGCCCGTTCGCAACATCGTCTTCTCGATCCACGATCGCGTCGGCATCGGCACGACCGAGCAGTTCCTCGAGTTCGCCATGCGGAGCATCATCGCGATCGAGATCATCGCCGTGGCCGGCATGGTGCTGCTGCCGCGGATCTCGCGCTGGCTGGCGCTTGCGATGCTGGCGCTCTTCATCACGATCCTCGGCACGCTCATGTCGCAGGGCGCGCTGACCTGCGGCTGCTTCGGCGCGAAGGGACCGCCGCCGGTCGTCGTGCTCGGGATCGACTCGGCGCTCTTCGTGCTCGCGGCGATCTTCGGCCCGACGGCCCGCGCCGGTCGTCCGCTGATCTTCGTCACCGCGGCGGCCATCGGCACGGCGCTCGCATTCGGCGTGCCGTCGAAATCGGGCGAGGGCGCGCCCGTCGAGTCGCCGCAGGCTCCGTCGCAGCAGTCGCCGCCGGCGACGAGGAGCGCGGCGCCGCCGACTCCGACCACGAAGACGCCCACGACCGACACCGCGCCGCCGACTCCGACCACGAAGACGCCCACGACCGACACCGCGCCGCGTTCATCGACGCCTCCGCCGCCGGGTCCGAGCACGGCCGCCGCCACCGAGTGGCCCGCGCCGCCCGCCAAGACGAAGGGCTTCTACGCGCCCCGCTTCAACACCTGGGTGGGCAAGCCGCTCTCGTCGCAGGAAATGATGCTCATGCTCAAGCGCCCGCTTCCTGCGGGTCTCGACCAGGGCAAGTGGCACATCGTCTTCTACCGAGTCGACTGCGAGCACTGCCAGGACCTCATCAACACGCACTTCGCCGGCACGCTCGCCGTGAAGACGCTGCTCGTGAAGGTTCCCGACGCGAGCCCGGGCCGCGACATCGGCAACGATGCGACCGACGTGGTCCACTCGGAACTGCTGCGAATCGGCAGCGTGCCCGACTACGTGATCGGCACGCCGATCGTCGTCACCGTGGTCGACGGCCAAGTGAAGGCGGTCTGCGACAAGACGGACGATCTCGAAGCGCTCATGACCACGCTCGATGCCGAGTGACGCCCGCACCGTGAGCCAAGCCTCGCCCGCGACGCCTGCCGCGCCGGCGGCCCGCGGTCGCCGCGCGCTCGCGGCGGTCGTGCTTCTTCGCGTGGTCGTTCCGGCGGGTGCGCTGGCGCTCTCGGCGATGCACCTGGCCGGCGGCGAGCGACTGCTGCCCGTCTGGCTCTGGAAGCTCGCGATCCGCTTCGACATCGACGGCGTGACCGCGGTGCGGCTGCTCGCCTCGTTCCAGGCGGCGCTGGCGATCGTGATCGCGGCGAGTCCGCGGCTCGCCCGACCGACGGCCCTGTTCGCGGCGATCGTGCTCGCGCTCTCGGCGATCGCCGAGATCTCGGCGCTCGTCTCGATGGGCGCCGGCGTCGGCGAATACCTCGTGCAGGCCGCGGCGCTCGCGATCGCGGCGGGACTCGCATTCGCGATCTCGCGCGTCGCGCCCAGGAGCGACGCGCCGCCGCCGCTGCTTGCGCCGGGAACGATCCTCGGACCGCTCGCGGCGCTGGCGCTCACGCTCGGCGCCGCGGCGCGGATTCCCGTGGCGGACCGGCCTCGCGCCATTCCCGAGTCGTGGGCGCGAGCAACCGACGACACGCTCTTCCGTCATCTCGATCGACTCGTGGGACGCACGCTTCCCGAGTCGGGGCTGTCTCGCTATCAGCCCCGGCTCACGCCGCTCACGCTCGAAGGGCGGCACGTGCTCGTCTTCTACAACCCGCACTGCGGCGACTGCCAGGATCTCTTCGATCTCGCCTTCGCGTCGGCGTCGCATCCGGAGGTGATCGCGGTGGAGGTGCCACCGCCGGCGGGCGTGCTCGCCGCGGCGGGAGATCCGGCGAAGCAGCCGGAGTGCCCCGACTGCACCTGGCTCAATCTCCAGCCCGGGCCGTCCTACTTCGTGAAGCTTCCGGTGGTGATGACGGTCGAGGACGGGCGGATCCGATGCGCCGAGCAGAAGGCGCCGGAACGCTGCCTCGATCGGTGAGGCGCAGTCGATCGGCCACGAGCTCGAGCGCCTTCGACGCGGAGACGCGCCACGAGCGCCGGTGACGACGGCGATCCCGCACCGCCGCGTCGATCTCCGCGGCGCGGGCCGCGGTCGGCCGGCCGCCGCCTCGGCGGATCATGGCGCGGATCAGCTCCGTGCGCTCGGCGCGCGGCAGGCGGCGCAGCGCGCCGCGATCGATCGAATCGGAGGCTCGTTTCCGAGCTTCGCGCTCGAGCCCGCGACCGGCCGAACGCAGCGTCGACGCGAGCTGCGACGCCCGCGCCGCGGCGCCGGCGTGAATGCGCTCGAGCTCGGGAATCACGCGTGCGCGGAGCGCCGCCCGCGGCGAGGACGGCGCCCCGTTCGACGGATCCTCGCGCCACGCCACGCCGCACTTGCGACACAGCTCGCGGAGTAGCGGGCCCGCCACCCCGAGCAGCGGCCGAAGCAGCATCACGCCGTCGCCGAGCCGGCGCCTCGCCCGCATGCCCCCGGCCGCGCGAACGCCGGCCCCGCGCGAGATCGCAAGCAGCATCGTCTCGAGCTGGTCGTGGGCGTGGTGGGCGGTGAGCACGCATGCAAGGTCCCGTTCGCGCGCGAAGCGCAGCAGGGCCCGGTATCGCTCGCGCCGCGCCCGGGCGGGCGCGCCGGGTCCGCGTCCCGGACGCACGTCGAGTCGTCGGCACGGCACGCCGATCTGCCGGCACAGCGTTTCGACGAACGCCGCGTCGCTCGCGGATTCGTCGCGCAGGTGGTGATCGACGGTGGCGCACTCCAGGCGCCATCCGCGCCGAGTCGCCACCGCCGCCGCGAGCAGGAGCAGCGCCGTCGAGTCCGCGCCGCCGCTTGCGGCCACGAGCAGCGAGCCTCGTCTGCCCGCGCCGAGGCGGCGAAGCGACGACTCCATGACGCCGGCGAGCGGCGTTCGCCCCGCGCGGCGAACGGCATTCATGTCTCGTGCGCCGGTCACGGCGCGCTCGGCGGCGCAAGCTCGATCCGCACGATCGTCAGCGTTTCGCCGCTCTCGGCGCTCGTCTCGCTCCAGCGCAGGCACTCGACTCCCCGAAGAAGCGATGCGAGCAGCGACACGCCGCGCCGGAATCGATCGGGTTCGTCGGGCGCGAATTCCTCCGCCGCGCGGCCCCAGCTCTCGAGCATGGACGCAACCGGCGCGCCGCACAGGAATCCCTTCTCGATCGAGCCGGAGCGACCTGCCACGACGCCCGCCGGCGCCGGCGCGCCGCTCGACGGCGCCGCCGCCGCCAGGTGGTTCGCCGGGGTGGCCAGCGCCGCGGCGTTCGTCGGCGTCACCGCCGCCGTGCCTCCCGAGGCCGCCGACTCTTGGGCAGAATCGTTCGCCGCCACGACGAGGCGCGGGGTCGACGGCGTCTCGTCGGCCTCTTCGAGCCGCATCGAGACCGCGTCGAGCCAGCCCCGGTTCGACGCGTAGACCTGCCAGGTGCCGCCGTCGCCGGCGACGGTGCGCCAATGCAGCGAGCAGTTGCGAAGCAGCGGGTGATCGCCGCTCGCGGCGCGAAGCGGCGCCGAGATGTCGCAATGCCGCGGCGCCTCGAGATCCGTGCACGCCGCCACCGGCGGCGGCTCGATCGCCGCGCCGAACCTCGATGCGAAGCGCTCGTTGTAGCGCTCGACCGCGCGATGGAGGAATGCCTCGTGCTGACGCCGCGCCTGGCACGGCTCCTGCACCTCGACCGCCAGCGCGATCATGGGAACCTGGCATGCCGACGACGCATCGGGCCCGCTTCCGCCGACGAGCATCAGCCAGCGATCTCCGGCGTTGCGGCGCATGCCCTCGCACGGAGCGCAGCCGGGCAGCACCTTCTCGACGAGCGCGAGAATCGACGCGTCGCACTGGCGGCGCACGGTTCCCGCGAGCGAGATCGACTCGAAGCGATCGAGCACCGCGGCGTCGATCGGCGCCAACTCGGAATTCGCCGCCGCGCAGGCGCCCTCCGCCCGCATGCGATGGCGCACGGTGGCGACGCGTCCGGCGAGATCGGCCGCGAACACGCTCGCGCCCTCGAGCGGGGCGCCGTGGCGCACGAAGAGCTGAAGCTGCGACGACGGCCAGTGCCGCGCCGACGCGACGAGCGGGTCGGCGGCGAGCGTCGGCGCCGCCGCATCGCCCGCGGGCGCCGCGTCACCGATCGCCCGCCGAAGGAGCGGCGACTCCAACGATCTCGACACGAAGAGCGTCGGAGGTCTCCATGCGGCGACGAGACGCTGACAGGGAAACTCGATGATGCCGCCGGCGGCCATGCGCCCGCCGAGACCGTTTCGAACTCGCGCGAGCGTCGCGTCGTCGAGCTCGGTGGCGAGCAGCCAGTCGACGCCCTCGCTCGTTCGGCGCATCGCGAAGCGAAGCTCGCGTCCGAGCAGTTCGTCGAAACACTCCACTTCGTTGCGGCCGAGCCGCTTCGAGATCGACGACCAGCAGCCGGTCACTTCGTCGCCGACGAACGCGGCGTCGAACGCCTGCGCCAGCGGCAGCTGCTGCATGCGCCGGCGAAGCGACGCGGCGCCGTCGACATGGATGTAGAGGTCCACGTCGCCGGGAATCGCTTCGACGCCCTCCCAGGCAGGCGCGACGCTCGCGGCCGGACACGGCGCCGGGAACGGAACCGAACCTCCGAGCGCCGCCGCCAGGATCGCGTCGATGCAGCAGGCGAGCATGGTCACGCCTCGGGGTACGGAAGCCGTGCGGGCGTGCGGCGGATCGAGGGGCACTCATCCTCGTCGCCGGATTCACGCGACTTGCGCATTCGCTTGTGGCAGCCCTCGTCCGAGACGGGCGTGAAGATGATCGGAACCGCGCCCGGCGCACGCGTCACCGCGCTCGTCGGCATGGCCCCCGGAACGCTCCAGCGCGGAAGCCCCTCCTCGAAGACGACCCGAAGGGAGTCGCCGTGCTGCTCGAGTCGCCCCCGGATCGCGGGCGAGATCGCCATGTCGTTCGTCGGCTCGCGCTGCGACGCGACCACGAACCCCGCGAACGCCGCAAGCACCATGAGCCCGACCACCGCCCACCGACGAAGCGCGGATGCCCGCTCGCGCCGGCGGCGCTCCTCGGTCGTGCAGCGCACGAATCCGAGTCGACCCATCACGCGGTCGGTCAGGTCGGGCGCCGATTCGCGCCCGGCCGCGAGTTCCGAGA
>VGXK01000104.1 GCA_016873355.1 Phycisphaerae bacterium
GCGCGGATGCGTCCCTGGATGCGGTCGCTGCCCGCGTCGATTCCCGCGCGGAGTCCCTGCGCCTTGAGGGACGCCTGCAACTCCCGCGCATACGACTCGCTCTTCTCGCTGATCGGCAGCACGCGCACCTGCTCGGGCGAGAGCCAGAGCGGGAATGCGCCGCCGAAGTGTTCGATCAGGCAGCCGATGAACCGCTCCATGCTGCCGAAGGGCGCGCGATGGATCATGACCGGCCGATGCTGGTGATTGTCGGCGCCGACATACGAAAGCTCGAAGCGCGCCGGCAGGCTGTAGTCGACCTGCACGGTGCCGAGCTGCCACGAGCGTCCGATGACATCCTTGACGACGAAGTCGATCTTCGGGCCGTAGAACGCGGCTTCGCCGACCTCCTCGGTGAACGGAACTCCGAGTGACTGCGCCGCGGCGCGGCACGCCGCCTCGGCACGCTCCCAGTTGGCGGGATCGCCGACGTACTTGTCGCTCGCGGGATCGCGGAGCCCCAGGCGCACGCGGTACTCCCGGATGTCGAGCGTTCGGAAGATGAGCTTCACCAGGTCGAGACAGCCGAGCAGTTCCTCCGCCACCTGGTCCTCGCGGCAGAAGAGGTGCGCATCGTCCTGGGTGAAGCCGCGCACGCGGGTCATGCCGCCGATCTCTCCCGACTGCTCCCATCGATAGACGGTGCCGAATTCGGCGAGGCGCACCGGCAGATCCCGATACGAGCGCATTTCGCTCGCATAGATCCGGATGTGATGCGGGCAGTTCATCGGCCTGAGCAGATAGCCGTCGACCTCTCCCGACCTCATGCGATTCGAGAGCTCGGCGCAGCTGCAGCCCTCGCCCGCGAGCGATCGCATGCGCTCGGGATCGATGAGGGGGGGGTACTGACTCTCCTGGTAATACGGATAGTGGCCGCTCGTGCGGTAGAGATCGAGCTTGCCGATGTGCGGCGTGAAGACCTGGAGATATCCCTGCTTGCGAAGCTCCGCGCCGATGAAGTTCTGCAGTTCCTGGCGAATGATTGCGCCGTTCGGAGTCCAGAGGATGAGACCCTGGCCGACCATCTCGTCGATCGCGAAGAGCTTGAGCTGCTTTCCGATGACGCGGTGATCGCGTTTCCTGGCTTCCTCGAGCTGCTTGAGGTGCGCGTCGAGATCTTCCTTGCGCGCGAACGCGGTGCCGTAGACGCGGGTCAATCGATCGCTCTTCTCGTCGCCGTGCCAGTAGCTCGACGCGAGCGACATCACCTTGAACGCGCCGATGCGCCCGGTGGAGGGCACATGCGGACCGCGGCAGAGGTCCTCCCAGTTCTTGCCGGGGGCGCCGGTCGAGTACCAGCTCAGGGTGTCGCTGCCGGCGGCGACGGCGCGCTCGGCGTTGTCGAGCTTGTACTTGCTGCCTTCGCCGCGCAGCTTCTTCAGCCCTTCGTTCACCGCGAGCTCATAGCGTGTGAAGGGGCGATTCTCCGCCACGATCTTCGCCATCTCCGCTTCGATGCGCGGGAAGTCCTCGCTCGAGATCGCCTTGCCGTCGGGAAACGAGATGTCGTAGTAGAAGCCGTTGTCGACGGGCGGACCGTAGACGAGACGGATGCCGGGGAAGAGGCGCTCGATCGCCTCCGCCATGACGTGCGCGGCGCTGTGGCGGATGAGCCAGAGCGAATCGGGATCGGTGGTGCCGTCGCGCGAACGGTCGGTGACGATCGAGAGCGAGCAGTCGTGATCGATGGGCGACGAAAGGTCGGTGAGGGTGCCGTCGATCTTGGCGCCGATCGCGGACTTGGCCAGACCGGGACCGATGTCCGACGCCACTTTCGCGGCGGGCACGGGCGCGTCGTAGTTGCGGACGCTGCCGTCGGGCAGCTTGATCGAGGGCATGGGGGCGTACTGTAGAGCGGTTCCTGCTCATTCGTGGCGTTCTGGCCGGCTGCGACATCGTGTGGCATCGTCGGGCTCCATCGGCGGATCCTTTCGATCCGCCTGCTTCGCCCTCCTTGCCACACTCGTCTCGCCAACGCCAGATCGCCACGCCTGAGTCGTCACCGCTCTCGAGCCTGTCTCGGAACCCGCGCTGCCTGCAAGCGGCTGCGGCTTCGCGTGCCGTCGTCGAGCACCGCACGGTGGCGTCGTTGAAGCCAGCTTCGCTTGCTCTTCCTCCCACGCTCGTCCAAGCCCGGCCCCGGCGACGCGGAGGTTCTGAAACAGCCCGTCGCTGTTTCCTGCGAGCGACCTTGCCGTGGTCCGCGAGAGGCTTGCGGCGCGGCGAGTGCGCGAGGCGCTGCTCTCGGTTCGACATGGTGTGTCCGCTCGAGCACGGGCCGGACGCGCCGGCAGAGCGGGAAAACGGATATCGGTGTCCAGATATACTTGGTCGACACCCACGCAAGGAGAATCACCGATGCGTCGATGCTGGGCAGAACCGTTCAAGATCAAGATGGTCGAGCCGATCAGAACGACGTCGCTCGCGGAACGGCAGCGCGCACTCGGCGCAGCGGGCTTCAACACCTTTCTCCTGCGCAGCGAGGATGTGTACATCGACCTGCTGACCGACTCCGGAACCAGCGCGATGAGCGATCGCCAGTGGGCGGCCATGATGCTCGGGGATGAGGCCTATGCCGGAAGCGCCAACTACTATCACCTGGAGCAGGCCGTCCATCGCTTCTACGGCTTCAAACACCTGATCCCGACCCACCAGGGACGAGGCGCCGAGCATCTGCTGAGCCGAATCCTCATCAAGCCCGGCGACATCGTGCCGGGGAACATGTATTTCACCACGACGAAGGCGCACCAGGAACTGGCCGGCGGCCGCTTCCATGATGTGATCATCGATGAGGCGCATGATCCCGAGAGCGAGCACCCCTTCAAAGGCAATGTGGATCTCGACAAGCTCGAATCCCTCATTCGAGCTGCCGGCGCGTCGCGGATTCCGTACCTCTCGCTCGAGCTCAACGTGAACATGGCGGGTGGCCAGCCGTGCAGCATGGAGAACATCCGCGCCAGCAGCGAGCTCTGCCATCGGCATGACATCAAGGTCTACCTGGATGCGACGCGGGCGATCGAGAATGCGTGGTTCATCAAGCAGCGCGAGCGGGGATATGCCGATCGAAGCGTCGCCTCGATCCTCCTCGAGATCTGCACGCACGCGGACGGCGCCACCATCTCGTCGAAGAAGGACCACCTGGTGAACATCGGGGGCATGCTGCTCACGAACGACGACGAGCTGGCGGACGAGGCGCGCAATCTCGGCGTGCTCTTCGAGGGCCTGCATACGTACGGCGGCCTCGCGGGGCGCGACCTCGAGGCGATCGCGGTCGGCATCGCCGAAGCGGTGCAGGATGACCACATGCACGCGCGCATCGGGCAGGTCGAGTACCTCGCCGATCGGCTGCTCGCAGCCGGCATTCCCATCGTTCGACCGACGGGAGGACACGGCGTGTTCATCGACGCCCGTCGCTTCCTTCCCCACGTGCCTCAGCAGCAGTTCCCCGCACAGGCGCTGGCGGCGGAGATCTATCTCGACTCCGGCGTGCGGTCGATGGAACGGGGAGCCGTCTCCGCGGGGCGCCACCCCGACACGGGCGAGAACATCATGCCGCGGCTCGAACTTGTACGGCTCGCGATTCCGCGCCGCGTCTACACGCAGGCGCACATGGATGTCACCTGCGAGTCGATCGCGTCCATCTACGACGAGCGCCGGAGAATCCACGGGCTTCGCATGGTGTGCGAGCCGAAGCGCCTGCGCTTCTTCCAGGCGCGCTTCGAGCCGCTTCGAGACGCGGGAAGCCTCTGCATCGCGAGCCGAAGGCCCGACGGCGCCGCGAGCTCGAACCCCAGCTGACCAGCGCGGGCTTCCGTGCTGCGCATTCCGCCGCTCACGGACGGGCGGCCATCGATGCAAGCACCGAATCGATGCGATGCTGCAGCGACCGAGGATCCGCGGCACCCGCGAGCGCTTGCCGGTAGTGCTCGAGCGCTCCAGCGGAGTCGCTCCGGGAGGCGGCGAGGTCTCCGAGCATGACATGAGCGGCCGACCGTACGGCCCGGTCGGACTCGGACGATCCGGCGCGAGTGCGTTCGAGCACCTCGACGAGTTGCGTCTCCGCCGCCTCCGATCGGCCCCTGCCGAGCTCCGCGGCCGCGAGCTTGATTCGCCAGTCATGGGCGCAGGGTTCGTGCTTCAAGAGTCGCGCGATGTGAGGTGCTGCCGCAACGGGTCGCCCATTCAGCCAATGAAGTGACGCGAGCTGCCACGAGAGTTCCGGCGACCGAAAGAGACCGAATCGATCGCAGAACTCGAGGTGGTCGATCGCGGAGCGCAACTCGCGGTCACCTGGCAGCGACTCGCCGCGAGCATTGCGGTGGACGAGCGATGCGAACGCGCGGCCGCCGCGGAAGTCATGCCACCGAATGAGCGCCGAGTGCGCGAGCAGGCCGAGCGCGAGCAGCAGACCGGCCGCCGTGCACCAGCCTGCCCGAGTGATCGTCCCTGCTCGCTTCACCTGAATCCCCGCGAGCCGCAGATCGCGCCGGGACGCGAATCTCGTCCCGATCACGGCAAGAAAGGCCGCGATGCCCGCAAGTGCAAGGCTCAGCAGGAACGGCACGCGACCGTAGAGGCCTCGAAGCGAGAGAAGAGAGGCAACGAAGACAAGTGCCATCAGCGCCTCCTCACTCCATGAGAAGTCGTACGGCACCCCGAATCGGCCGAAACGGCGCCACGAAAGGAACCCCGATGGACGCGCCGCCCCGTACTCGATGGCGCTGACCGGGCAGGCGCTCACGCAGTCGAGGTCCTTGAGGCAGGCCGGGCTCACCACGCGACCGAAGAGCGTGAGCTCCTGGTGCACGCGGATGTGGGACGAGCACGCCGCCGTGCAGACGCCGCATCGAGTGCAGCTCGCGCCATGTTTCGAGAGGCGGATCTTCCCGGGCGCCAAACGATCGGCGATCGCGAACAAGGCGCCATACGGGCACGCATAGGTGCAGAACGAGCGCGATCCGAGCAAGTAGACGATGGCGAATCCGCAGACGAAGAGCGTCGTGGCGGCCACGCCGAGACCGGGGAGGTTGCGCCAGAAGTCCGAGGTCGTGAACGATCCCCATCCCTGACCATCCGTTCTCGTGTGCAGGCGCGCGAGAAGCGGAAGTCCGCGCCCATCGATCACCGCCGTGAGATGAGGCCACGCGAACATGTAGAGCATGGCGCCAACCGGGACCGCGAGCAGCAGCCGCGAACGGACCGGCTTCGGGCGGATGCGACACTTCTCGAGCAGCCAGGCGGAGAGATCCTGAAGCGCCAGCATGTGGCAGGCCCATGAGCAGAAGAATCTGCCGAAGATGGCCGTCGACAGGAGCGCCAGGGCCATGAAGACGAAGCCCGCGGTCACGATCCCGAGCTCGAGCGTGTAGAGCACCTCGTTCAGCTCGAGCGGCGCGAGCGTCCAGCCGGCGATGAGCCAGTGCGCGATGTGAATCACGATGAGTGCGTGAACGAGGACGAGACTCAGCACGCGCCACTTGGCGTACTGGCGCCGGGGGCTGGAAGGCGCGCCCAAGTCCGAATCGCCGTTCACGGAACGCCGTGCCAACCCCAGTTGCCCAGCAGGGTCCCGAGATCCTCGCCGTGGACGCCGCGCGGGAGGTCGAGGTCGGCCGGATGGTCCTTGGCGCCCCATGCGCCAAGCAGCGTGCCGAGATCGTCGCCGTCGACCATGCCGTCGAGGTTGAAGTCGCCTTGGATCGCGGGCGTCGTCACGAGCACGGTGCTTGCGATCAGATTGGGCTCCCCGCGCCCGCTCTTCAGCCAGAGCGAATGCAGCACCTCGCCCCACTCGTTCGACACGTTGTGATCGCGAAGGTGCTCGATGTAATGCCGAGGCAGATTCTGGTAGTAGACGAAGACCTCCACGGTGTTCGTTCCCGGCACGATCGCGAACCAGGAGTCGTCCCAGTACTGGCCGTCCGCGTACTCGTGCGCCACCACGGGGGCGCCGCCCGATTCGAAGGCGGCGTTGGTGAAACCGCGAGGAGGAATGCGGTTGTCCTTGACGATGACATCCGCCAGCGCCATGTGCGTCGTCTCGCCCGCCGGCAGGCCGGTGAGTGCCGCAGCCGCACTGCTCAAGCCGACGCGCATCTCGTAGACCTCGGTGGATTGCTCGTCCAGCTCCGCCTCGTCGAGGTCGTATCCGCCGTACTCCAGCAGCAGCGATCCCTCGTCGTCGAGCATTCGCACGTTGACCCACACGCGCCGGCCCTCGATGTGACCGGTGGGGATCTTGTGACCGCACTCGTTGATGACCCGCACGCGCAGCGAGGCGCCGACCTGCTCGATCTCCAGGGACGCGGATCGAGCGAGCATGTCGATCGAGTTCGCCTTCGCGGCATCGATGGCGACCGGGTCGACGTCCGGATCGCCCTCGAAGTGGAGTTTGACCATCTCGAGCACGCCGACCGCGGCGCCGGCGAAGTCATGTCGCGCGACATCCGGTCGTTCCGGTCCGAACACGCTTGCGAACCCGGCCACGCGCGGCATGTGGCAGTCCTGGCAGGTCGAAACGACGGTGACGCCCTCGCCCCCGAATCGGCCGCCCATGTCCACGCCTCCATCCGCGAACGCGCTGAGCTTCCATTCGGTGTAGGTGCGCTCGAGCGGGAACTGGTGCCAGGGATCGCCCGTCGGATGCGGCGAGCCGATGGCGTTGTAGGCGTAGGTGTCGTCGGAAAGGCGCGTGGTGGCGACGTTGCCGACATCGTGGCACGTGCCGCACATCTCGCTCGACCGATGAAACGGCGAGTAGAGGAACTCGTGCATCGGATCGGCGTCGGGACGGGCGCCCCGCCTCGTGCCGAACGGGTCGAGCACGAACATCGCGTTGCCGTAGTGCGACGGCACGCTGCCAAGCGCCGCGAGAATGGCTTCGTCCTGCTCGGGGCTGATGCCCGGCTTGTAGATCGGATCCACCATGCTGTGGCAGAAGTGGCAGGAGACGCCGCGCGCGTCGAATTCGTCCAGCGCCGATCCGTCGGTCACGTTCGCGTGACCCGAGATGATCGAGTTGGGCACATGGCAGCGAAGGCAGTAGTAGCCCACGCTCGTCACATCCTGCTCGGCCAGCGCCATCTGCGCGAAGAAGAGCGGATCGCGCCCGG
>VGXK01000105.1 GCA_016873355.1 Phycisphaerae bacterium
ACGCTCCGCGCGTTCCGCGCGTTCGGCGCGGACGCGATCGCGCTCCTCTTCCCACGGATCGGCCACCGGCGTCTTCGAAACTTCGACGCGCACGATCTGGGACCGCTCGAAACGAAGCACTTCGAATTCGTCGACGGTGAGGTGCGCGTACGAGTTGTCCGGGTGCATCGTCAGGCGCTCACCGAGCGGCACATCAAGCGTTCGACCGTCCGCAAGATGAATCGTGAAGGGAAAGAACGGCTTGGCGAGTCGAAGATCACGCAGCTCGTTGTATTCCATGGCGGTTTCAGTCTAGCGCGGGTTGCAGCTCGATCTGCTCCTCGATTCCAGTCACGAGCAGCAGATCGATCGAGTGCTTCGCTCCGTCTGCTTCGACGCGAACCATTCGCGATGAGGACTCGAAGCCGACGAGCTCCGGATGTCGTACCTCGAGGATCCGACCATCCGCGAGATGGATCAGGAAGGATCTGAACGGTCGTGTCGTGAGAGCATCGCGAAGCGGCACCGGCTGCATACGTCGGACGCTACCGTCGCCGGGCGCGATTTCGTCGACGCCCGCCCTTTCCGCTACCTTTCGCGTCCCGTGTCGAGCCCCGAAGGTCGTTCCAGCAGCGCGCACGCCGGCGCGGCGCGCACCGCGCCGCCGCCCGAGCGGATCAAGATCGTCGTGGCCACCGATTGCGGCTCGACGACGACGAAGGCGATCCTCATCCAGCAGCAGCCGGACGGCTCGTATCGACAGACGCATCGCGGCGAGGCGCCGACCACCGTCGAGGAACCCTTCGCGGATGTGACGATCGGCGTGGTCAACGGCGTCACCGAGCTCCAGGAACTCTCGGGGCGCAAACTCGTCGACGACGACGGCCGCATCATCCGGCGCAAGTCCGCCGACGATCCCAACGGCTGCGACATCTACATCTCCACGTCGAGCGCCGGCGGCGGATTGCAAATGATGGTCGCGGGCGTGGTCAAGCAGATGACCGCCGAAAGCGCCAAGCGCGCGGCGCTCGGCGCCGGCGCGATCGTGATGGACACGATCGCCGCCAACGACAACCGCAAGCCGCATGAGCAGATTCAGCGCATTCGCGAATTGCGCCCGGACATGGTGCTCATCTCGGGCGGCACCGACGGCGGCGATTCGAAGAAGGTCGTCGAGATCGCCGAACTCATCGCGCCGGCGAAGCCGCGCCCGCGTTTCGGCAGCGAGTACCGCCTGCCGATCATCTTCGCCGGCAACAAGGACGCGGCGCCCACGGTGCGGAAGGTCTTCGACGGCCCCGGCTTCGATCTGGCGGTGGTCGACAACCTGCGCCCCGTGCTCGAGCGCGAGAACCTCGGCCCCGCGCGCGAGAAGATCCACGATGTCTTCCTCGAGCACGTGATGGCGCACGCGCCGGGCTACGACACGCTCATTTCGTGGGCCGATGCGCCGATCATGCCCACGCCGGGCGCCGTCGGCGACATTCTCCAGGAGATCGCGCGGCAGCGAAGCATCAACGCGGTCGGCGTCGACATCGGCGGCGCCACCACCGACGTCTTCAGCGTCTTCGACCACGAGGGAGCGCCGGTCTTCAACCGCACCGTGAGCGCGAACCTCGGCATGAGCTACTCCATCTCGAACGTCTGCGCCGAGGCGGGCATGGCGAACGTGCTGCGCTGGGTGCACATCGACATGGACGAGCGCGAACTGCGCAATCGCGTGAAGAACAAGATGATCCGCCCCACGACGATTCCGCAGACTCGCGAGGCGCTCGTCTTCGAGCAGGCCGTCGCTCGCGAGGCGCTGCGGCTTGCGTACGTGCAGCACAGGGAATTCGCCACCACGCTCAAGGGCGTGCAGCAGCAGCGCACCGTCGGCGACGCGTTCAGCCAGCAGGAGGCGGGCAGGAGCATCGTCGACAACATGAGGCTCGACCTGCTCGTCGCCTCCGGCGGCGTTCTCTCGCACGCGCCGAGAATGGAACAGACGGCGGCGCTGCTCGTGGACAGCTTCGAGCCCGAGGGATTCACGGAACTCGCGAAGGACTCGATCTTCATGATGCCGCACCTGGGCGTGCTGGCGAGCGTGCACGCCAAGGCCGCGATGGAGGTCTTCGAGCGAGACTGCCTCATCATGCTCGGCATGTCGATCGCCGCGAAGGGCACGGGCAAGCCCGGCAAGCCGTGCTTCGCGTACTCGATCAGCGGCGGCGGATTGAACGAGCGCGGCACGATGAACTGCGGCGACGTGAAGCTTCTGCGCCTGGCGCCCGGCCAGACCGCCCGCGCCGAGATCACGCCCGAGCGCGGCTTCGATGTCGGCGCGGGTCCCGGCAAGCCGCTTTCGCGCGAAGTTCGCGGCGGCGAAGTGGGCATCATTCTCGATGCGCGCGGACGCCCGCTCTCGCTCCCGGACGACTTCGCCACGCGCCGCGCCGCGATCTCGCGGTGGGTCAAGGCGCTCGAGCTCTATCCCGACTGAAGGACCGCGACGCCGCCGACTCGCCACGGTTCAACGCAACGCACTCCCGCACCACGCACTTCACTCACCGATGGCGAAGGCATACACACCCGGCTTGAAGGTCTCGGCGCGAACGAAGCATCGCGTGCGCCGGCTGCTTCCCGTTCCCGGCGAGGTGCGCGTGACTCGAGGCGAGCGCGTCAGCGCCGAGCAGGTGGTCGCCGAAACGTTCACCGAAGGCGAGGTGACGCCCATGAAGCTCGCCACGCTGCTCGGCTGCACGCCCAAGGAACTTCCCGCGCTTCTGCTGAAGAAGGTCGGCGATTCGGTGCGCAAGGACGAGCCGATCGCGCGGAGCAAGGGCATCTTCGGCCTCGGAAAGACGGAGGTGAAGTCCTCCGTCGACGGCGTGCTCGAGAGCGTGAGCGATTCGAGCGGCATGGCGATCCTGCGCGGCGAGAAGGTGCCCATCCGCGTGCTCGCGTACATGCCGGGCGCGGTTGTCGAAGTGCTTCCGGGGGAGGGCGTGATCATCGAGAACGACGCGTCGCTGGTGCAGGGGATCTTCGGCGTCGGCGGCGAGGCGTTCGGCACGATCTCGCTCGCGTGCAAGTCGCGCGACGAGGATCTCCACGAGGATCTCATCACGCCCGCGATGAAGGGCACCGTGGTCGTGGGCGGCGCACGGGTGACCGCCGCCGCGGTGCGGAAGGCGCGACAGGTGGGCGCCGCCGCGGTCGTCGCGGGCGGAATCGACGACCAGGATCTCAAGGAGTTCCTCGGCTACGACCTTGGTGTCGCCATCACCGGCAGCGAGAAGACCGGGCTCACGATCGTCATCACCGAGGGTTTCGGCGACATCGCCATGGCGCGGCGCACCTTCGCGCTGCTGGCGGCGCATGCCGGGCGCGGCGCGAGCGTGAACGGGGCCACGCAGATCCGCGCGGGCGTGATGCGGCCCGAGATCGTCATTCCCCTCGACGGCGTCGACGCCTCGAAGCTCGCGGGGCTGGAGGCCGCCGCCGACTCCGGTCGCGAGGCAGGCGTGCTGGAAATCGGTACGCTCGTGCGCGTGATCCGCGATCCGCACTTCGGCGTGATCGGAACCGTCGCGGCGCTGCCGGAGAAGCCGGCGGTGCTCGGTTCGGGATCCAAGGCGCGAGTGCTGGAAGTCTCGGTGGAGAACGCGGGACGCATCACCGTGCCGCGCGCGAACGTGGAGCTCATCGAGGGCTGAATCGCGGAATGAATTCGACGCGGCCATCCTGTTCATGGTGGAGCGGTCTCGAAGCACGAATCGGAGCCGCGATGGCCGTGGCGGCGCTGGCGCTTCCGTCGAATGCGATGCACGCCGCGCCGCAGGCCGACAAGTCGCCCGCGCCGAACGCCGCCGCGTCCGCGTCGCCGCCGATGGTCGAAGCGCTCGAAGCGAACGACGTCCCGCTCGATCAGGGCGGCGAAGTCGAACTTCGCTGGAAGGTTCCCGCCGGCGCCGCCGGCGACGCCATCGATCGCTTCGTGGTCCAGCGCACGCTCGGGCGTGAGGAGTTCGACGCGCTGCTCACGGAGCGCCGCAAGGCGGCGTTCCAAACGCACCTGAAGGCGCTTCTCGCGCAGGGCGTCGCGCCGGAACAGGCGAGGACGCAGGCGGGAATCAAGGCGCGCGAGCAATTCCCGAAGCTCGCGCCGGGCGCCGCCCTTCCGATCGAGTGGTTGCCCCAGACGACCGAAGTGCCGCGTCCGAAGGAACTGCCCCAGGATCGCGTCGTCACGACGACGATCGCCGAGCTCGACCCCGGGTCGAAGTATCACTTCCAGGTCTTCGCGGTCGATCGCGGCGGCGCGAAGTCGTCGGCGGCCGCGATCGGCCCCGTCGGCGCGACGCCCGGCGGCTTCCTGCTGAAGCGCGCGGCGCTGCTCGGATGGATCGTCGTCATCTCGGGCGCCGTGATGTTCTTCATCCTGCTCGCTCGCACCGGGCGCGTGATGCGCATCCGTCGCATCGCCGCGCTCGAAGCGGTCGACGAAGCGGTCGGCCGCGCCACCGAGATGGGTCGCCCCGTCCTCTTCATTCCCGGCATCCAGGACATGGACAATGTCCAGACGATCGCGGGCATCACGATCCTCTCGCGGGTGGCGAAGACGGTCGCCGAGTACGACGCGACCATCGAGGTTCCGACCTCGCGCTCCCTCGCCATGCAGGCGGCGAAGGAGGCGGTGCAGGCGAGCTACATGCAGGCGGGCCGATCGGACAGCTTCAATCCGGACGCCATCAGCTACATCACGGACGAGCAGTTCGGCTTCGTCGCCTACACGGCCGGGCGCATGGTGCGCGAGAAGCCGGCCGCGTGCTTCTACCTCGGCTGCTTCTACGCCGAGAGCCTGATCCTCGCCGAGACGGGCAATTCGATCGGCGCGATCCAGATCGCCGGCACCGCCGAGAGTTCGCAGCTTCCCTTCTTCGTCGCGGCATGCGACTACACGCTCATCGGCGAGGAGTTCTTCGCGGCGAGCGCCTACCTCTCGGGCGAGCCCGATCAGCTCGGCAGCATCAAGGGGCAGGATGTGGGCAAGGTGATCTCGATCCTGGTGATCGTGGTCGTGGCGCTCGCGCTCTCGATCCAGGTCGCGGCGATGAAGATGGCGCCGGCGACGGGCCCGAGCGTGATGTCGAAGGTCGCCGACGCGTCCGGCTTCGTGGCCGGAAAGATCAAGTGGATTCTCAAGACCTGAGCGGAACGACCTCGTGAAACGACTTGTGCCACTCTGGATCGCCTCGATCGCCGGAATCACGGTGATCGTGTCGAACTTCATCCCGGTCGCCCTCGGGATGAGCGATCTCGTGACGCAGATGTTCCAGGTGCTCGCGGCCGTCGCGTACGTGCTCGGCGCCGCGAGCATCGCAAAGGTCCATCTCGGCAAGCTCTCGGCGAAGCGGCCGGGATGGGGCTACTCGATCGTCGTGCTCGGTTGCTTCGCGATCACGCTCTTCGCGGGGCTCCTCAAGATCGGCGCGCTGCCCGCCGATCGCGCGCCGTACCTCCCCTATTCGGGCAAGTACGACTCGGAAGGCAGCGTCGTCTGGTGGATCTACGAGTACGCGATCTCCCCGATCACCTCGACGATGTTCGCGATGCTGGCCTTCTACGTGGCGAGCGCCGCGTTCCGCGCCTTCCGCGCGAAGAACGTGGAGGCGATCCTCCTGCTCGGCACCGCGTTCATCATCCTGCTCGGGCGCACGGCGGCGGGCGCGTATCTCACCGGCTGGTTCCCCGACGAGATCGGCGGCCTGAAGCTCGAGAACCTCTCGCTCTACATCATGCTCGTCTTCAACACCGCGGGAAACCGCGCGATCATCATCGGGATCGCGCTCGGCGTGGCCGCGACGAGCCTGCGCATCCTGCTTCAGATCGATCGCTCCTACCTGGGATCGGGGGAATAGCCGATGCTGCGATTCCTCGAAACCCTCGATCGACGCTGGATCTTCCTCGCCATGGGACTCGCGGTCTCGATCCCGATCCTGCTCGAGCTGCGCTTCCCCGAGAAGTCGGGCTCGCTCACGGACGCCGCGTTCAAGGCGATCAACGAGCTGCCGAAGGGATCGCGCGTGCTGCTCTCGTTCGACTTCGATCCCGCGAGCGAGCCGGAGCTCGGACCGATGGCCACCTCGTTCGTGCGCCACTGCGCCCTGCGCGGGTACAAGATGTACTTCATCTCGTTGTGGCCCTTCGGTCCGCCGATGATCGTCGAGAAGATCGGCGAGGTGCTCACGAAGGACTTCCCGAACCTGAAACCGGGCGTCGACTTCGTCGACCTGGGATTCCAGGCCGGCAACGAAGCGATCATGACGCAGGCGAAGTCCGACTTCAAGAAGACGTTCCCGCGCGACACGAGCGGCATCGCGGTCGATCAGATCCCGATGATGGCGGAGATCCGGACCACGCGCGACTTCGCGGCGATCATCATGGTGAGCGCGGGATATCCCGGCGGCAAGGAGTGGATCCAGTACGTGATCACGCCCGAGCGCGGCCGGGCGGTCCCGCTTCGCGCCGTCGTCGGATGCACCGGCGTGCAGATGCCGCAGCTCATTCCGTACTACCCCGGTCAGCTCGACGGAATGATCGGCGCGATCAAGGGCGCCGCCGAATACGAGACGCTCGTGAACGCGCTCGCGAACACGGGTGACGCGATGGCGGTGACGCCGCCCAAGTACCTCGAAGCCGTGCGTCGCATGGGTCCGCAGCTCTTCGCCCACGTGCTCATGGTGTCGCTCATCGTGCTCGGCAACGTCATCTACTTCGCCGGGCGCCGACGGGGGGCGACCGCGTGAAGCGCCAGACGATCATCTGGGCGTTCATCGGCGTGCTCTTCGTGGCGCTGATCGTGCTGAAGGGGACGCTGTTCGGCGGCATGGGGCGCGCCTATGTGGAAGCCAAGAGCCTTGCGTTCGAAGTGACGCCGTCCGAGCGATCGCCGTTCGCGGAGCCCGACTCCCCGAATCCGCCTCCGGAAGTCAAGGAGATCCCGGCGCCGAAGGACGCGCTCGATCGACGCGGCGTGTGGACGGAGCGAGACGGCGCCGTGATCGGCTGGACTTCGTGGAAGGAAGTGCAGCCGAGAGTCGTCTTCGAGGCTCGCGCGAAAGCGGCGAAGCCGGGCGCACTCGCAGGAACGGCCGGCTCCGCAAGCGCGGGCGGCGCG
>VGXK01000106.1 GCA_016873355.1 Phycisphaerae bacterium
AGAATCGGCGTCCTCGATCATGAATGCTCGAACGAGCAAGTTCCCGATTCGCCGTTGTGCGCGTTCGCGCACGGAAATAGCTTCGTCGTCGTTCGGCGGTGCCGCCGCCGCGTGCGCGTGTGTGGACAACCGCCCTGCATCGTCGATCGACGGTGCGTCGTCCGCATTGCCGATCGCCGGGGTGGGAGGGAGTGATCAATGAGGATCTGGAAACGAGTGGGAGTTGCCGCGCTCGCACTGTGCGCCGCGCTCTCCGTCACGGACCGGACGGCGCGAGCCGACCAGGAGTTCGGCTGGACGCACTGGTGGTTCTATGTGTTCGGTCCCGAATTCGATGACTTCCACGCCACCTACTCGGGCACGGGCGGAACGATCGATCGCGAGGTGTTGACGGTCGACACGGCCGGCGGCGGAGTCATCGCGAGCAACCTGAACATGATCGACATCTGGTGGCCGGACACCTGGGTCACGCCTGGAGACAAGTTCGAGTACACGTTCAACACCGCATTCCCCGAGGTCGAATTCGTGGGCGGATCGATCACCAAGGGCGGCGAGATCATCGGCCTCGTCGACACGAACGGAATCATCCGCGAGCCGCAGAATCAGATCACGATCGGATTGCTGGAGTATGAGTTCATTCCCGCGCCGGGCGCCATCGTCATGCTCGCCGCAGCCGGAGTCGTGTCGCGGAGGCGACGCACGGGCTGAGCCTCGAGACCACCCATCGCGGGGAGTTGCGGGGACCCCCGCGATCGCCCAGGCAGGGCGTCCGCACCGAGGAGGGCGGGCGCCCGTCTCCCTTTTTGCGACGCGCTCGGCTCGGCGCGTCGTGCGCCGCTCGATTCAGCGCGAGCGCATTCGGCGCTCGATCTCGTCCGGGTCCTTCGAGATCGACGGCGTGAGCACGGTGGCGCCCGTCTTCGTCACGAGCACGTCGTCCTCGATGCGCACGCCGAGCTTCTCCTGCGGAATGTAGATGCCCGGCTCGATCGTCACGACCGCGCCGATCGGAAGCGGCGCGTCGGGCGAGGCGTCGTGCGTTTCGAGGCCGAGATGATGGCCGATGCCGTGGATGAAGAAGTCGCCGTAGCCCGCCTTGCGGATGACGGCGCGAGCGGCGTCGTCGACGTCGAGCAGCGTGCGCCCGGCGCGGCAGGCGCGAATGGCGGCGAGCTGCGATTCGAGCACGATCTCGTAGACCTGTCGCTGACGCGTCGAGAAGCGGCCGTTCACCGGATAGGTGCGCGTCACGTCGGCCGAGTATCCGTTCCAGCGCGCGGCGGAATCGATCACGATGCAATCGCCGTCGCCGAGCATCTGATCATTCGCGTGGTAATGGAGCACCGTGGCGTTGAAGCCGCCGCCGGCGATCGTGCGGTACGCGAGCGTGCGGGCGCCGTGATCGCGATAGGCCTGCTCGATCACGCGCTGGACGTCGAACTCGTTCTGTCCCGGCCGCAGCGACCGGAGCACCGCGTCGAATCCCGCGGCGGTGATCTCGCCCGCGCGGCGGATGCACGAGACCTCGGCGGCGCTCTTCGCCGCGCGCATGAGCGCGATCGTCGGCGTGCGGTCCTCGATGACGCAGCCTGGAATCCGCTCGGCGCTGCGCCGGAAGAGTTCGAGATCCGGCGAAACCGGCGCCGTGTGCGCCGAGAGCGGCATGAGGCACGCGAGTCGTTTCGTGCGCCGCGCTCCTTCCAGCAGAAGCCGCGGCAGCAGGGTGGTGCGCACCACCGTGTCGAATCCGGTGCGCTCGCGGAGCGCCGAGCCGATCTCGTGCCGGAAGCCGTCCCATTTCTCCACCTCGGGATTGAGCGGCTTGAGCAGAAGCGTGATGCGCTTCGACTCCTGCGGATGCGACGGATCGAAGAGGATGATCGCGCCCGGTTCGTCCGTCACGCCGCTCAGGTACTCGAAGTGGGCATGCGGCCTGTACCCGTGCTCGAGGTGCGGATCCGCGTCGCCGGCGAAGACGGCGCCGACGGCGCCCTTGAGCGATTCGAGCACGCGCCTGCGGCGCGACGCGAATTCGGCGGCGGGAATCGAAGGGGCGTTCGCGCCGCGCGCGGGGTTGCGACTCTTCGGCGCGCGAGCGCGCGGTCGAACGGGCGTCTTTCGTGTCATGGGTCGCGGAGCGTACGTGCGGTCAATGCCGCGCCGCGGGCTGTCCGAGCTGAACGCCCTTGCCGCGGCAGGCGCCGCCGCAGCAGCCGGCGGCGTGCTCGTCGAGCAGCCGATCCGCGTAGGTCATCATCGCGTCGCGCAGCTGCTGGAAGCTCTCGAGCACGTAGAGGATGGGCTGGTAGTGGTCGATCTCGAACGCGGTGTCGCAGACGCGATCGATCTCGAACGGTCGACGATCGACGTCGTTCGACTCGAGCGCGTGCCGGCTCTCGCCCGGACTCGAGATGAGTCCGCTGCCGTAGAGCTTGAGCGAGCCGCCTTCGCGGATGAGCCCGAATTCGACCGTGAACCAGAAGAGCCGCGCGAGCCGCTCCGTGTGCACGGGATCGTTCGTGGTGAGCGCCGCCTTGCCGTAGGCCTGAAGGAAGTCGGCGAAGACCGGGTCGGCGTGCAGCGGCACGTGCCCGAAGACGTCGTGGAAGATGTCGGGCTCCGGCAGGTAGTCGATCGATTGCTTCGGACGAATCACGATCGTGGTGGGGAACTCGCGGCGCGCCAGGCACGCGAAGAACGCCTTCGCCGGGATGTATCCCGGCACCGCGCGGCTCTGCCACCCGGTGAGCTGCTTGAGGAAGGTGTTGATGCTCCTGGGTCCCTCGAGATACGGAATGTGGTCGCGCACGAGCTTGATGCTGCGGGCGCCGTCGAGGTAGACGCGGCTCGCTCGATCGGCGAGGAATTCCATCTGCCGATCGAAGAGGATGCGCCAGGTCTCCTGGTTCTCCTCGCTGTATCCCTCGTAGCGCTGCTCGATGTAGACCTTCGTGATGTCGGCGTGGCCCGGCTCGCCGAAGTGGTTCGCCGCCTCCTGCGCCGCCTTCGCCTGCGAGTCGTCGATCATCGCGTGGTTGAGGCTGCCCGACATCTTGGACTCGGCCATGGATCGATCCTCCGATCGGCGTCGTCGAGGCGCCCGAGGCGCTTCGAGATCGCCGAGTTTCCGAGGCATCCTACGACGGCGAGAGCGATCGCTCCACCGCGCGAAGCGCTGCGTCGGCGGTCTGCTCGGCCCGGGCGTCGGTGGCGGCGGCGGATGCGTCGAGCGAATTCGCCGACAACGGCTCCGGGAATCGCAGGCGCACGACCTCGAAGGCGCGGCGCACGTCGATGCCGCGCTCGTCGATGCCGACGGCCACCGGCGCTTCCGACGCGAGGTTCGCCGAATCGCAGGCGCGGCGCAGCAGGGCACGATCGCCGTGATTGAGCCGTCGCAGCAGCATCGGCTCGAGCGCGGCGAGTTCGTTCGGGCGCTCGAGCGCCTCGCCGTCGATGAAGTGGCCCTCGAAGCGCGCCGCGTCGATCCGCATGACGGCCCAGCGCACGTCGGGAGGATCGCCGTGGTAGATGCGCCAGCGATCGGCGCGACCACCCTCGGGGCCGTGCTCGTCGAACGCTTCCAGCGACACCATGAGGTGAAGGCTCTGCTCCGCGTCGTCGGGAAGCTCGAGCACGGTCTCGACGGATCGCAGCATGGCCACCATCACCGGCGCCGCGAGACGGCCGTCGGGCGAGACGACGACCTTGATCGCGATCGCGTCGCCGTCGAAGCGGATGCGGCCGGCAAGGTGGGAACGCAGGAAGTCGTGCGCTCGATCGACGATCTCGTCCGACATCGGGCGAAGCGTACCGGCGCCGGAGCGCGGCGGTGGCGCGGGCGTCGCGCTCCGCGATCGCGTCGCCACGGAACCGTCGCGCGCGAAGTTACGATCCGTCGCGTGACGCTGATCGCCGTGTCGATTCCGGTCGACGACTCCGCGGATCTCGACGCGGCGCTCGAGTCGGCCAGGCGCGCAGCGCGCGACGGTGCGGACCTCGTCGAGTGGCGCGTCGACGGACTCGCGGACCGCCTGCTGCCGCGCGACGCGGAGCTCGCACAGCGCCTCGTGCGGCGCCTCATCGAGGTCGCTCCGAAGCCGTCGATCGTCACGGTGCGATGCGCCCACGAGGGCGGCGCCTGGCGCGGCGACGACGCCCATCGCGTGGCGTTCCTCGAAGCGATCGGCACGGGCGATCCGGCGCCGCGCTACCTCGATCTCGAGCTCGCGTCCTTCGAGCGCAGCGCGAATCTGCGGCAGAAGGTGCGACTGGCGGTGCAGCACGATCGACAGGCGCGCGACCTCAAGACCTCGCTCATGCTGAGCGCCCACGACTTCGATTCGCGCCCGGCGGATCTTCTCTCGCGCTACGCGCGCATGGTGGACGAGCCGGCGTGCGCGGTGGCGAAGCTGGCATGGCGGGCACGATCGCTGCGCGACGATCTCGAGGCGTTCGAGATCCTCCGCGAGCGGCGCGCGCCGACGATCGCGCTCTGCATGGGCGAATTCGGGCTGGTGAGCCGCGTGCTCGCGCGGAAGTTCGGCGCGTTCCTCACCTTCGCGCGGGCGGACGGAGGCATCGAGACGGCGGCGGGACAGCCGACCGTGCGCGAGCTGGTGCAGCGATGGAGGTTTCGTCGGATCGGCGCCGCCACGAAGGTCTGCGGAGTCATCGGCTGGCCGATCGGCCACTCGCTCTCGCCGGACCTGCACAACGCGGGATTCGACGCGCTCGGCATCGACGCCATTCACCTGCCCATGCCGATCGAGGGAAGCTGGGAGAGCTTCAAGGCCACGGTCGGCGCGATGATCGACTTCGAGCCGCTCTCGTTCCGCGGCGCGAGCGTGACCATTCCGCACAAGGAGCATCTCGTGCGCTTCGTGCGCGAGCGCGGCGGCACGCTCTGCCCGATCGCGGAGCGCTGCGGCGCCGCGAACACGCTCACGGTCGAGCGGCGCGACGGCACGACCGAGCTCGGCGCGGTGAACACCGATGCACCGGCGGGCGTCGGCGCCCTGCTCGCCGGCATGCGGTCGATCGGTGCCGGCGTCGCATCGCCCGCGGATCGAGCGGCGCTGTTCGGCCGTCGCGTGGCGCTGCTCGGTGCCGGCGGCGCCGCGCGGGCACTGGCCCTGGGCATGCTCGACGCGGGCGCCGAGGTCGTCGTCTTCAATCGATCGCGCGAGCGAGCCGAGGACCTGGTGCGCGAAATCGGCGCCGCGCGGGGCGGGCGAGGCGCTTCGCCGATCCGCGTCGGAGGCGGACTGGACGAGGTCGGCGCCGTCGGGCCGTTCGATGCGATCGTCAACACCACCAGCGTGGGCATGGAGGGAGGCGAGACGCAGGGTCGCTCGCCGATCGCGGGGGATTTCCCCTTCGCGCCGACCATGGTGGTGATGGATGCCGTCTACCGCCCGCGCGAAACGCCGCTTCTTCGAGCGGCCCGACGCGCCGGCGCCGTCGTCGTCGACGGCACGCAGATGTTCCTTCGCCAGGCGGAGGCGCAGTTCGAGCTCTGGACGGGGCAAGCTCCGCCACCGGGCGTGTTCGCGCAGGCGTTGGATCGAGCGGAGCGACCATCGTGAGCGACGCGAGGCAACGCCTTCGTGATGCCGGGCGACCGGCGCTGCTTGCGCTCGGCGTGCTCGCCGCGCTCAACCTGCTCAACTACATCGATCGATATCTCATCTCGTCGCTCGTGACGCTCATGCAGGAGCCGAGGGAGAAGGGCGGGCTCTCCATCACCGACGCGGAAGCCGGCTTCGTCGGAGCGGCGTTCATGATCGTCTACACGGTGACCGCGCCCATCTTCGGCGCGCTCGCCGATCGCATGCCGCGACTGCATCTGCTCGCGTTGGCGGTCGTGGCGTGGAGCCTGCTCACCGCAGCGTGCGGACTGTCGGTGGGACTGTTCTCACTGATCGCATTCCGCGCGATGACCGGCGTGGGCGAGGCGGCGTACGCGTCGATCGCGCCTGCCGTGCTGGCGGACGAGTTCAAGCCCTCGGTGCGGGCGCGCGTGATGGCGATCTTCAACGCCGCGATCCCGGTCGGTGCGGCGCTCGGATTCGTGGTGGGCGGAGTGGTCGGCGGCGCCCTCGGGTGGCGCGCCGCGTTCATGGTGGTGGGACTTCCCGGAATCGTGGTCGCGATCCTCATCTACTTCCTGCGCGAACCGGTGCGGGGCGGCGCGGAGGGCGCCGGTGATGGCCACGGAGCCCGCCCGCCCGGGTTCAAGCAATCCATCGAGATGCTCATGCGACCGCGCTACGCGCTCGCCGTGCTCGGCTACGCGATGCAGACGGCCGGATTCGGCGCGCTGGGCATGTGGGCGCCGACATTCCTCGAGAAGGTGCATGGCATGTCCCGCGACACGGCGTCGATCGGATTCGGCGGCGTGATCGTCGTCACGGGACTGATCGGCACGCTCGCGGGCGGCTTCATGAGCGATCGGCTCTTCCGAGTGACGCCGCGGGCGCACCTGCTCGTCGCCGGGGTCACCACGCTGCTTGCGGCGCCGTTCGTGGCCGCCGCGGGATGGGTGAGCGGCGAGGCCGCGGTGTGGATCTGCATCGGCATCGGCAGCCTGCTGCTCGTCATGTCGATCGGGCCGGTGAATTCCCAGCTCGTGAATCTGCTCGGGCCGCAGGAGCGGGCCACGGGCATGGCGCTGGCGATACTCGTTCTTCACCTGCTCGGCGATGTGCCGAGCATGCCGCTCACCGGAGCCGTCGCCGATTCTGCGGGTTGGCCCGCGGCGATCTCGCTCGTCGGCGCGTTCATCGCACTTGGCGGCGTGCTCTGGCTCGTCGGCGCGATGCGCGAGCCGGCTCGGCGCTAGAGCGGTTCCTCCTCATTCGTAGCGATCTGGCGGGCTGCGACTTCGTGTGGCATCGTCGGGCTCCATCGGCGGATCCTCAAGATCCGCCTGCTTCGCCCTCCTTGCCACACTCGTCTCGCCGACGCCAGCTCGCTACGCCTGAGTCGTCACCGCTCTAGAGCGGTTCCTCCTCATTCGTAGCGATCTGGCGGGCTGCGACTTCGTGTGGCATCGTCGGGCTCCATCGGCG
>VGXK01000107.1 GCA_016873355.1 Phycisphaerae bacterium
TGCGCACGAGCTCGAGCCGCAGCGCCGCGGGCGTCGCGCCCTTGGCGAAGATGTCGCGCGCGGTGAAGAAGTTGCCGCGACTCTTCGACATCTTCTGGCTCTCGACGAAGAGATGCCGAGTGTGGAACCAGGTCCGCGCGAACGATGGCGTGCCGAACGCGCAGCGACTCTGCGCGATCTCGCATTCGTGGTGCGGGAAGATGTTGTCCTCGCCGCCGGAATGCAGATCGATCTCCTCGCCGAGCAGCGCCGCCGCCATCACGCTGCACTCGAGGTGCCAGCCCGGATACCCCTCGCCCCACGGGCTCGGCCACTTCATGAGGTGCGCGGGATCGGGCTTCCAGAGCATGAAGTCCGCCGGATGCCGCTTCACCGCCTGGTTCGCGGCGCTCACGCGCTCGCCCGCGCCTTCGCGCAGCGCGTCGAGCGTGTTGCCGCTCAGCTTGCCGTAGTCGGGGAAGCGCCGAACGTCGAAGTAGACGACGCCGTCGGAGGCCACGTACGCGAAGCCGCGCTCGATGAGCCGCTCCACCAGCGAGATCATCTGCGGAATCAGTCGCGTCGGCCGCGGCATGAGCGACGGATCCGAGTCCGCCTCGAACGCGACCTTGAGGCCGAGGCGCTTCGCGTCCTCGACGAATCGCCCCGCGTAGAAGTCGGCGATCGCGACCGGATCGCGCGGATCGATCTCGACGCCCGCCGGAATCGCTCCCGCCTTCTTCGCGTCGGCGATGCGGCGACCCGCAACGGCCATCTTGTCCTCGCCGCCGCCGTCGGCGATCTCGTCGTCGGTCATGTGGCCGACGTCGGTGATGTTCATCACGTGCCGCACGCGATGTCCGGCGAACTCGAGCGTGCGTCGCAGCAGGTCCGCATTGAGGAACGAGCGGAAATTGCCCACGTGCGCGTCGTCGTAGACGGTCGGACCGCACGAATAGAAGAGGATCGGCGCGCCGGGCGAGCGCGGCTCGATCGACTCGAGCCTGCGCGAGAGCGTGTTCGTGACGCGGACGATCATGGTTCGATCACGGCGGGATCATGCCTGACGATGCGTGTTCGTGCCGACGCATGTCCGATCATGGCGAAGGGGCGGAAAGAGTAGCACCGCGCGGCGGCGCCCCACGATTCGTGATCTCGGCGACGACGAGCGGCGCTCCGCGATGTTCGGACCCGGCGACCATCTCGAATTCGAGGCCGAGCGACTTCAGCCGCTCGAGGTCCCCGGGCGCCGCGGTGATCCAGCGCCACCGAGGCATCTCGCGGATTCGCGCCCAATCGGCGGCGGCCTGATCGGAGGAGACGAAGAGCACGGCGCGCGGCCGCATTCCGTGGGCGAACATCTGGTCGTTTCCCCCGACGTGGATGACGTCGCCCTCGCCGTGAAGCTCCGCGGCGAGCGCGACGAGCCGGGCGCTCTCGGGCGCCTCGCGCACGCCTTCGCGGCGCGCGACGATGGCGACGACGATCGCGATCGGCAGCAGCGCTGCCGGAAGGAGCAGCGCCAGCGCGGTGCGAAGCCGCGGGCGCTCCGCGGCCGCGCGCTCGGCAAGCGCGGCGGCGCCGAACAGCAGCACCGGGAAGGTGGGAAGCACGAAGCGGATCTGGTTCTGATAGAGCGTGAGCGTGGCGACGTTCACGGCGACGACGGCCCACACGAACGCCGCGAGCACGCGCTCGCCGCGCCGCCAGAGCATCGCGGCCCCGATCGAGCCCGCGAGCATGAGCGCCCAGTTGATCGAGGCGACGACCTTCGCGGCCGTCGAGAGTTCGGCGTGGCTCCGCACGAACAGCGCGAGCTTCGCGATCACGGAGTCGATCGTCAGCACGATCGGATCCGTGGTGAGCCAGATGTTCATTCCGTTGCCGTTGATCTGGAGGGCGATCGGGCTGCCGGGGAGCGGGATGCCCCGAAAGAGCATGCCGTTGAGCAGCACGCCCGCGGCAAGGAGCGCGACGCACCAGGCCGCGAGCGCCACGCGCCGGGGCATGGATGCGCGCTCCGTGAACGGCACGATCGGCAGCAGCAGCAGGAAGGCGATCGAGGTGAATCGCGACATGAACGCGATCGTGAGCACCGCCGCGAGCGCCGCGTACTTGCCGAAGCCGCCGGGCCGGCCCAGCAGCACGAGCAGCGCCGCGAAGATCGGCACGATCGACGACTCCGCGAGCAACTGCGTCGCGCCCTGCACCGGGAGCGGCAGGAGCAGCAACGCCGACGCCGCGCACGCGGCGATGCGTTCGTCGCCGACGCGCCGAACCGCGACGAAGGTCAGCCACGCGCCGAGCAGCATCGCCGCCAGGTTCATGGCGATCCAGCTCCAGTACGGGCCGATCGCCTTCGCGATCGGAATCACCGCGCGCTGCGGCAGGATGTCGTGGATGATCGGCGAGACTTCGATGCCCTGGACGAGCAGCTGCCGGGGGTAGAGACAGTTCGTGAACGCCGGATCGCCTCGCAGCAGCGTCTCGGTGTCGTCGAAGTACCAGTACTGGTCGCTGCCGCGGATGCCGCCGCTCGCGCCGAACAGCACGATCGCGACGAACGCGATCACGCTCGCCCAGAGCACGAGCGCCGCCGTTCGATCCGGTCTCGCTCGCGTCCCCGTCATTCGAGCCTGGCCACTCCGCTCACGCGCTCGTCTCGATGCGCTCGCCCGCGAGCCGGTAGATCTGCCCCGTGTGCGGGCACGCGTACGAGCCCGAGCCCTTGAGCGGCAGGTCGATGCGCTCGCCGAAGCGGCTCATCCACCCGATGTGTCGCGCGGGAACGCCGGCCACGAGCGCGTAGGCGGGCACGTCGCGATTCACCACGGCGCCCGCGCCGACGAAGGCGTACTCGCCGACGGTGACGCCGCAGACGATCGTGCAATTCGCGCCGAGCGTGGCGCCGCGCTTGACGAGCGTGTCGCGGTACTCGTCGCGCCGCGACACCGCCGAGCGCGGGTTGTAGACGTTCGTGAAGACCATGCTCGGTCCGCAGAAGACGTCGTCTTCCAGCGTCACGTTGTCGTAGATCGAGACGTTGTTCTGCACCTTGCAGTTGTTCCCGATCTTGACGCGGTTGCCCACGAAGCAGTTCTGCCCGAAGGAGCAGCGCTCGCCGATCACCGCCTGGGCGCAGATGTGAACCCAGTGCCAGACGCGGGTGCCCGCGCCGATCGTGGCGCCCGCATCGACGATCGCCGACGGATGGATCGTCGCGGGCCCGAGCGTGCCCGCGCCGGCCGCGCTTCCGGGAGTTCCGGGAGCGCCCGACGCCGCGCTCACGACGCCACCTCGCGGCAGAGCGGATGGAAGTCGCCCGTCAGTCCGGCCACCGGCGCGTGGCGGATGTCGTGCACCATCTCGATCGCCGACCGCGCCTCGCCGATGCGGAACCCATGTCCGTCGAGGATGGAGCGATAGCTCGTGGTGTGCAGATCGGTGAAGCCCTCGGAGAACTCCACGGCCTCCCCGCCCATGGTGATGGCGCGATAGGTGCGCTGCCCCTTCTCGCGCTGCGCCGCCGGAAGGTGCTCGGCGTTGATGGAGAGGAACCATCGCACGCGGGCGCGCTCGAGCTCGAGCAGGCCCGCGGCGCAATCCTCCCGCCGCAGATGCACGGTGCTCTTCCTCTGGGCGCCGAAGATCCACGAGAGCATGTCGAAGAAGTGCACGCCGATGTTCGTGGCGATTCCGCCGGACTTCTGCTCCTCGCCCTTCCAGCTCTGGTGGTACCAGCGCCCGCGCGAGGTGATGTACGCGATGTCGACCTCGGTCGTGCCGTTCCTCGACGCGAACTTCTCGCGCAGCGAGATGATCGCCGGATGCAGGCGGAGCTGGAGGATCGTGTAGATCTCGCGGCCGCTTTCGCGGCTCAGCTCCTCGAGCCCGTCCACGTTCCAGGGATTGAGCACGATCGGCTTCTCGCAGATCGCGTGCGCGCCGCTCCGCAGCGCGAATCGGATGTGGGCGTCGTGCAGGTAGTTCGGCGAGCAGATCGAGATGCAATCGACCTTCGTGCCGCGGCGTCGCAGCTTCTCCACGTGCCGATCGAAGCGCTCGAACTCGGTGAAGAAGTGCGCGTCCGGGAAATAGCTGTCGATGATGCCCACCGAGTCCTTCGGATCGAGCGCGGCCACGAGCGTGTTCCCCGTTTCCTTGATCGCCTTCATGTGGCGCGGGGCGATGAAGCCCGCGGCGCCGATGAGCGCGAAGCGAAGCGGGCCATGGGTATCGGGCGGCGGCATCGTGCGGGACTCCGTGATCGGACCCAGTGGAAACGGGTTGCGAATGGTAACCGCAGGCGGTCGAACACTGCGACGCGTATTGTGTCGAGGAGAAGGGCATCGACCATCGGGCGTGGTCACTTCCGCTCCGACGAGCAGGAACCCGGGTCGATGTGCTGCCCATGACGACGCTCCACGCACCGACCACGAACGGGCCCCGCGCGTCCACGGCGCGCGACCTCTGGGTGCGCCTGCGCTCGCTCGTGCATCGCGTCAACACGTTTCGCGTGTTCGAATACCCCGCGCGCTCGGAGCGTCGCGATCCGCCGACGCCGCCGGGATTCGAATTGCGCATCTTCGATTCGCTCGACGAAGTGCCGGGCGAGATCGCGCGCACGGTCATGCCAGGCCGACCGTTCGACCTGATGCGCACACGCATGCGCCGCGGCCTGGCACGGCTGCTCGTGCTGCTCGACCCGAACGGCGCCGTGGCGGCCTACGGATGGAACCAGTCGTGGCGGCCCTTCCGTCGGCGCTTCGCCAAGGTGGCGACCGACGGCCTCATGCTCGGCTTCTACTGGACGCGCCCCGATCAGCGAGGCCGCGGCCTCTACCCGTACCTGATTCGCAAGAGCGTGGCGCTGGCGCCGCCCGCGGCGCCACTCTTCATCTATGCCTGCGTGGAGAACGGCGCGAGCATGCACGGCATCGAGAAGGCCGGTTTCACGCCGCTGGCGATCCTTCACTTGCGGCGCCTGCTCCTGGGACTGAACTTCAGCCGCGTGGTGACCGACCTGCGGCCGACGGCAGCCGCCCGCACGGCGCCACTGCCGAGGGGCACCGACGCGGCCGGGGCGGGGACGGACCGCGGGATCGGCCACGCGGCGGGACAGGCCGCGTCGCACCGACGCTAGACTTCCGCCCCACCGATCGCGGCGGGGCACGCGACCGGCACGACTCCGCACCAACGCCTCCGTTCGCGGCTCCAGGCACATCCAGGTCGGACATTCACCATGAGCGAGCGCTATTCGTGCGAGGGCTATGCAAGCGCGTTCCGCCAGCGCGGTCGTCTCTGCACGCATTGCGTGATGGACGAGGGCGATCCCGATCTGCGCTTCGACGAGCAGGGTCGATGCAGCGGCTGCCGCGAGGCGCTTGCGATCGAGCCGGCGTGGCGCCACACGGACGCGGAGCGTTCGCCCGAGTTCGACGCGACCGTGGAGGCGATCCGCCGACAGAATGCGCGCGGCGCGTACGACACCATCCTGGGACTCAGCGGCGGCGTCGACAGCAGTTGGGCGCTCGTCTGCGCCGCGAAGGCGGGACTGCGCGTGCTCGTGATGCACTGCGACACCGGCTGGGACTCGCGCGAGAGCGTGGACAACATCTTCAACCTGTGCCAGCGCCTCGGATTCGCGCTGCAGACGATCGTGGTCGACTGGGAGTCGATGCGCGCGGCGCAGCGCGCCTTCTTCCTGGCGGGCGTCGCCAACTGCGACATTCCGCAGGACCATGCGATCATCGCCACGGTGAACGACGTGGCGGTGCGCAACGGCATCCGAACCTTCCTCTCGGGCGGCAACTGGGTCGGCGAGAGCATCCTGCCGGATGCATGGGGACACGACGCCCTCGACATCGTGCACCTGCGCGATGTGTGGAAGAAGGCCGGCGACCGCCATTTGATGCGGCGCTTTCCCACCTTCGGCACGGTGCGCCGGCACGTCATCAATCCGTTCCTGCGCCGCATGAATGCGTGGCGCATCCTCGATCACCTGCGCTACGACCCCGGCGAGGCGCGCGCGTGCCTCGAGCGCGAGTACGGCTGGTCGAGCTACGGACTCAAGCACTGCGAGTCGGTCTTCACGCGCGTCTTCCAGTGCGTGTACCTGCCGATGCGCTTCGGCTTCGACAAGCGCCGCGCGCACCTGGCGAGCCTGGTCGTCAGCGGCCTGCGCTCGCGCGATTCGGCGCTGGCGGAGCTCGCCCAGCCGCCGATGAGCCAGGATGACGCCGAACGCGGCGCGGAGTACCTCTGCTCCAAGCTCGGCTTCTCGGCGGAGGAGTGGCGGCGGATGGTAACCTCGCCCCCGGTCCCCCATACGCGCTACCGTGTCGACACCCTCGAGCGGCTCGCCGTGTCGTGGGCCAAGAAGCACCTGGCGCATCGGATGAAGCTCCGCAAGGTCAAGTGACCGCGGTCGCCGAGTCGGACGCGTGCACGGACGGTCGCGCACGCCGGCGCGCGCGACCCGGATCAGGAGGCGTCGTGGCACTCGCGGATCTGCGGAAGCTCGTTCATCGTCAGTACCAGGTGCGCATCTACGAGTACCCGGCGAGCCTGCCGCGCACGCCCGGTCCGGATCCGCCGCCCGGGTACACGGTCAAGCATCTGAAGACCTTCGACGAGGTCCCGCCCGAGATCGCGCGAGTGGTCATGCCGGGCCGATTCGTGGATCTCATGCGCTGGCGCATGCAGCGCGGCCGCGCTTCGCTGCTCGTCGTGTTCGACGCCAAGGGCGACATGGCGTCCTACTGCTGGATCCAGTCGTGGAAGCCGTACAGCCGCCCGCTCGGCAAGGTCGCGCCGCGCGGGCGCATGGTCGGCTTCGGCTGGGTGAGCCCGGATCATCGCCAGCGCGGACTCTTCACCTTCATGGTGCGACGGGCCGTGATCTTCGTGGATCCCTCGGAGCCGCCGCTCGGCTACGCGGTGATCGAGAATCCCATCACCATGCGCGCCTGCGAGAAGGCGGACTACGCGTTCATCGGCGAAGTGCGCGTGCGCCGCGTGCTCTGGTTCCTGAACTTCAGCAC
>VGXK01000108.1 GCA_016873355.1 Phycisphaerae bacterium
CCCCACTGGCCGAGCAGCGTGCCGAGATCGGAACCGTCGACGACGCCATCGCCGTCGAGGTCAAACGGCGACGGCGGTGGACCCACGACGATCCGCACGCGATCGGCGAGGTATTCGACCTGCAGCGGATGACCGCTTGAAGTGGTCGCAAGATCCATGGTGTCGAATTCGCCGACGAGCGACTCGGCGACGAGGACATCGAAGGTCGCGCCGAATGGCGGATCGAAGTCGGCTCCTTCGGTCACGAGATCGACCGCGAGATGTCCGGCGATCGTCGCCGGGCCCGCGACCGTGACCACATCGAAACCGGTGCCGGGCTCCATGCCGCCGATGTCGATCGAGAGCGTGCCCTCGGCGAACTGCTCAAGTGCGGCGTTCGCACCGAACTGACCGTCGCTGACTGCGATGGCGCCGATCGTGCCTGCGGCGCTTCCCGGGGCCACGACTCCGCCGTTGTGAACGATGTCGCCGATCTCGCCGCTTCCGGTGAGCGCGCCGCCGAGAATCTCGACGCTCGTCACCGTTTCGAGCGTTCCGCCGTCCAGGTGCGTCGTCCCCTCGTTCTGCGTGTAGAGCGAGTAGAGCAGAAGCTTCCCGTGCTGCAGCGTCACCAGGCCGTGATTGTTCACCGGGCCGTTGAGCCAGGTGATTCCATCGCCCGCCGACTTCCGAAGCTCGCCGAAGTTCTCGATCGCCGGGCTTCCGCTCGTCGACCCGAAGATGGCGTCCGTCACGATCTCGAAGAGCCCGTGATTTTCGATGTGTCCGCCGTTGTGAAACGGCAGCGAATTCGGGCAGTCGAGGACCGCCGCCCCTTCGTTCACGATCGTGCGCGCGTTGAGCGAGACGCCGCCGGTGATCGTCGCCTGCGCATCGCGCCCAATGCGAGTGATGCCGGATCCACCCATCGTGCCGCCCGACCAGAGAAGCGAATCGGTGACGACGAGCGTTCCCATTCCGTCGATCGCTCCGCCGACGAGCGCGAAGTTGGAGACGACCGGCTCGCCGTCGATCGCAAGCGTGCCGAGGCTCTGCCGCGCCACGCCGTCGCCGACGATGGAGGTGCCGCTTGCGAGCGTGTACGCGAAGGAGTTCTGGAAGTCGATCGCGGCGCCGCCGCTCACGTGCCAGGCGGACGCGCTCGTGCCGCTGCCGTAGAGAAGCAGCGTTCCGGCGAGGACCTGCACGAGGCCACCGCCGCTCCCCTTTCCGTCGGCCGCGTCGTTGTTGTCGAGCGCGAGACCGACAGAGGTCGTTCCGCCGTCGAGCTTGCGAATCGTTCCTTGATTCTCGAGCACGCCCGACGCGACGAAGGAATTCGCGCCCTGCATGTCGAACAGCCCGTTGTTGATCAGCGTCACCGCGCCTTCGCCGCCGATCGTGCCAGTCGTCCATTCGATCGATCCGTCGTTCGTGAGGGTCACGCCCTTGAGCGTGGCGCCGCCGTGGGTGCCTCCGAGTCGAAGTTCTCCCCGCGACGCGACGCTCCATGAACCGGGACCGCCGAGAAAACCGCCGTTCACATGGAGCACTCCCGCGACGAATCCCGATTCGTAGACGAAGATCCCGCCTTGGAGCAGCGAGAGCGTTGACGAAAGCTCGAGCGAACCAAGCTCCGTCCAACCGCCGCCGAGCTCCACGAATCCGGCGCCGATGACGGCGGCGTCCGCGGGACCGGGCCACGGCGGATTCGCGAACTTGCACTCGACGACCTGACCCCAGTTGTTGTGCCGGTAGCACTCCCCGGTGCTCGGAAACTCGTCGCATGCGTCCCACCAGCTCGTGCCCCCGCAGTAGCCGTCCCAAACGAACTGGGCGTGGGCCGGCGCCTCGACGAACAGGGCCGCGATCGCGAGCGCGCACGCGGCAAGGAGCAGTCGTGATGTGTCCAGGGAGTGCGTCATGATGAGCTCCATCGGAATCTAGCGCGTCCGCTCACGCCAGCGCTGCGCTTCTTCCGGTCGATCCATCCGCTCGTAGAGCGTCGCGAGGCGATCGGCGGCTTCGCGCGCCTTGGGATCGCTCGCGCCGCGTGCCTTCGCGATCGTTTCGTATCCGCTCCGCGCGAGCGCTTCCGACTCGTCGAAGCGATCGAGTTCGATCAGGCAGCCCGCGAGCACGCTCTCGGTGTTGCCGATCGCCCAGTGACCGTCGGGCAGATCGCGACGACGCAACTCGAGGCACTCGCGGAGCGCCGCCTCCGCCGCCTCGTAGTCCTTCGTCGACAGACGCAGGCGCCCGAGCGCGATGAGCGCGTCGTCGAGACCCGGCGTTCCCGGCAGCGTGCGGATCACGAGAAGCGACTCCTCGATCTCCTTCGTCGCCCCTTGGAGATCGCCCTTGGCGCGAAGGGCCTGGCCGAGCGCGGTCTTCGTCCGCGCCAGGTTCATCGGGTCCATCGCGGGATTCGCCTCGAGGATCTCCACCGCGTTCGTGAAGTGCTCGACCGCCGCGTCGAGTTGGCCCCGATCGAACGCGAGCATTCCCAGTTCGCGATGGCTGCTCGCCAGCTCCGGATGCTTCGGATCGAGCACGCGTCGCCGGATCTCGAGACTCTCGACGAGCAGCGGCTCGGCGGCGTCGCCCAGGCCGCGCTCCCGCAGGAGTCCGGCGGCATTCGACAGCGCCGTCGCCAGCTCCTGCGTCTCGCTCGGATGCTTTCGCTGGATCGCGATCGCGCGATCGAAGAGTTCGCTTGCACCCTTCGGGTCGGAGGCGCGCCGCAGGAGCGCGAGCATGTTGAGCGCCCGCGCCACGAGCGGATGGTCGGGGCCGAGCTGCTCCTCCCAGATGCGAAGCGCTTCCGACGTGAGCCGCTCCGCCTCCGCCGGATTCTCGGCGGCGCTCGCCTGGTTCAGCATCGTCGAGGCGACGACGGGATGTTCCGCGCCGTGGAGCGTCTCGTAGAGCTCTCGCGCCTCGCGAAGCGTCGATGCGGCGCCGGCGCGATCGCCGCGGGTCAGGCGCACCGTCCCACGATCCGCGAGGATCCGCGCGGTGAGCGCGTCGCGCACGCCGCCGCGCTCGAGCGCCGCGAGCGCCTCTCGTTGGAGGCGCTCGGCGTCGGCGTAGTCGCCCTGGTCGTAGCGGGTCCATGCGAGTCGATTGAGGCTTGCGGCCGTCCGCCGATCGTCCCCGCCGTAGAGACGCGTCGACGCCTCGACGACCTCGCGCCAGATCGTCTCCGCGTCGCGTGCGCGATCGAGCTGCCGAAGCATGTCGCCGGTGTCGCCCTTCGACTCGAGCGTCGACTCGTGATCCGGACCGAGCACTCGCTCGCGGATCTCCCACGCAGCGCGGAAGTGCGGCTCGGCGCGGTCGTAGCGCCCGAAATTGCGATAGGCCACGGCGAGCGTCTGACGCACCATCGCCTCGAGTTCCGGATCGTCGCGAAGCGTCTCGATGCGTTCGGCGGCGCGATCGAGCGATTCCGCGACCGTCAGTCCGGGGCGCGGAGGAAGGAGCGGATCGGGGACGAGCATGCCCTCGACGAAGAAGCGGTGCACCGCGACGAAGCGGGAGGCGGCGCGTCGCGCCTGCTCGCTCGTCACGAGGGAAACGACCGCCGCGGCGCCGAGCACCACGACGAACGCGATCGCCACGACCGCCGCCCCCCGATGCCGGCGCAGCGCCTTGCGAAGGAGATAGGTCGTGCTGTCGCGCCGCGCGTCGATCGGCTCCCCCTCGAGGAAATGGCGGAGATCGCGCGCGAACGCGTCCGCCGACTGGTAGCGCCGAGGCGGCTCCTTCGAAAGCGCCTTGAGAAGGATCGTCTCGAGATCGCGATCGAGTCCGGGCCGGTGCGACGACGGTTTCGCGGGCGCGGCGCTGCGGATGTTCTCCGCCACCTCGCGGATCCGGCCCGTCACGCGATACGGGAACGAGCCCGTCACCGCGTGGTAGAGCATCACCGCGAGCGAGTAGACGTCGCTGCGCACGTCGAGATCCTCGGTGCGGCCGTCCGCCTGTTCGGGACTCGACCACGGAAGCGTGCCGATGAACGCGCCGGTCATCGTGACCACGGACACGGGCGACGCGTCGTCCGGCTCCGTCACCTTCGCGAGGCCGAAGTCGAGCAGGTGCGGCCGTCCTTCGGCGTCGATGAGCACGTTCGCGGGCTTGAGGTCGCGATGGATGACGCCTCGCAGGTGCGCCGCGTGCAGCGTCTCGGAGATCGTGGCGAACAGCGCCACGATCGTGCGAAGGTCGGGGCGCTCGATCGAGACGAAGTCGTCGACCGGCCGACCCTCGATGCAGTCCATCACCAGATGGATGCGTCCGTCGATTTCGCCTGAGTCGTGGATCGCGACGATGTGCGGATGGTTGAGCCGCGCGAGGATCTTCGCCTCGCGTCCGATGCGGGCCGCCTCCCGCGCGTCGGAATCGCGTCCCTGGCGCAGGACCTTGATCGCCACGATGCGCCCCGTGGAGCGCTGGATCGCGCGATGCACGATCCCCTGCCCGCCGCGATGAATCTCGCCGAGGAAGTCGTAGCCCGGAATCGTGCCGACCGGACCGCGTTCGAAGGCGGCGCCGGGCGGGACGGCTTCGTCGATCGACGCCCGGATCCGCTCCGCCTGCGCCAGTGCCGCGCGAAGGAGCAGCGACTCGCTGCCGACGTTCACGACGCCGGAGGAATCGAGGGCGGAGTCATGGACACGCTCGTCGCTCATCGCGCTGCGCGCGGACTCGGCGTCCGCCACCTGCCATTCCATCGGATTCGGCGGCCGCGACTCACGCGCCTCCTTTCACCCGCGGCGCGACGCGAACGCGGCGTCGATCATCTGCCGCAGGAGCACGATTCCGCGGGCCCGAAGCATGTAGACGGCGCCTTCCGAGCGGCCGAGAGCCGCGGCAACCTCCTCGATCGACTTCCCCTCGAGCTCGTACATCTCGATGACGCGTCGGCTGGGATCGGGGAGATTCGCGAGGGCGCGCCGAAGGGTCGCGCGGGCCTCCTCGAGTTCGACGGCGCCGCTCGGCGTGGCGGTGGTCGCCGCGAGCAGTCGATCGAGTCGCATCGACTCCGACGCCCCGGTCTTCGGCTCGAGTCGATGCCAGTCGCCGCCGCGCTTCGCCGCGTCGAGCCCGTCGAGCGCGTCGCGGAGGTTGCCGAGCGCGATCGCGTTCAGCCACGCCACGAACGCCGCCCAGCCGCGCGGCTCGAGGCGACCGATCGAGAGGAAGGCGTCGGTGTACGCCTCCTGCATCACGTCGTCGACGGAAAGAAGCGATCGTCGATGGTTCGGGATCGCCGCGCCGATCCGAAGCCGCACGGTCGGGGCGGCGCGCTCGAGGAGCTGCGTCAGCGCCTCGCGATCGCCGCGAACCGCGCGCTCGAGCAGGAGGTCGTCCTCGGTCGCGTCCACAATGTCCCCAAGGTACCGGGCCCGTGAGTCCCGGCGCGCGGCGCGAGCGTCGAAACGACGCGAATGCCCGACCGCGGCGTCAGACGGGCGGTTCGTCCCGCAGGCTCTGCGCGATCGAGATCTCGTGGAGCCGCACGCTCTCGCGATCGAGCGCTTCCTTCGCCCGGTGGAACGCGTCCGGGTCGATCGCCGCGCCGGCGTCGTGCGCCACCGCGTCGGCCAGGCGGCGCACCTCGGCCATCATCGACTCGAGCCGCCGCGCGTACTCGGGTTCGAGCGAACTCCGCACGCGCTCGAGCGCGTCGCCGATCCACTTGAGATCGAGGCGCGCATTCACCGCGAGATCGATGAGTCGATGCCGCCGCATGTCCTCGCGCGCATGCGAGATGCTCTCCGCCTCCATGCGATCGACCTCCTCGCGGGTGAGGCCGAAGCTCGGCATCATCTGCACGCCGGCGCGGCGACCGCTTCGCCGCTCGACCGCGCCCACGCTCAGCACTCCGTTCTCGTCCACGAGGAACTCGACCTCGATCTGCGGAATGCCCGCGGGCATCGGTGGAATGCCTCGCAGATCGAAGCGAGCGATCGAGCGGCAGTCCGCCACGAGTTCGCGCTCGCCCTGGAGCACGTGAATGCGCACGCTCGTCTGGTTGTCCACGCTGGTGGAGAAGCGCTCCAGGGCGCGGGTCGGTACGGTGCTGTTGCGAACCAGCAGCTTGGCGACGGCGCCGCCAACGGTTTCGATGCCGAGGGAGAGCGGGATCACGTCGAGCAGCAGCAGGTCGCGACGATGCCCGGCGAGCGCCGCCGCCTGCGCCGCGGCGCCGAGCGCGACGACCTGGTCGGGATCGAGGGCGGTGTACGGCTCCTGCCCGAAGATCTCGCGGGCAAGTCGACGCACCGCGGGCATGCGCGTCATGCCGCCGACGAGCACCACGCGGTCGATCGCGGGCGAGCGCGCGTCCGCGAGCGCCCGGCGACAGCACGCGGCGGTCCGCTCGAGCAGCGGCGCCGCGAGCGATTCGAGCTCGGCCCGGGTGAGCGCCACCTCGACGAAGCCGCCGCGCCCGTCGTCGACGCGGGCCTGTGCGGCGTCGTGGTCGGAGAGCTGCTTCTTGATCCGCTCCGCTTCGCGACGATTCGACATGCCTCGCCCGGAGGCGCCTGCGTCGGCGTCGTCGGTGCGCGCGGACGCCGCCGCGACGGCGGCCTTCGCCAGCAGCGTCCGTTCGATCAGCGCGTCGAGATCGTCCCCGCCGAGGCGCGTGTCGCCTGCGGTCGAGAGCACTTCGAAGAGCTCGCCCTCGAGCCGAAGGATCGAAACGTCGAACGTGCCGCCGCCGAGGTCGTAGACCGCCACCGTCTCGCTTCGACTGCGGCCGAGCCCGTAGGCGAGCGCGGCGGCGGTCGGCTCGTTGATCATGCGCTCGACTTCGAGACCCGCCATGCGCGCCGCATCGCGGGTGGCGCTTCGCTGCGCATCGTCGAAGTAGGCCGGCACCGTGATCACGGCCCGCTTCACCGGCGTGCCGAGCGCCGTCTCGG
>VGXK01000109.1 GCA_016873355.1 Phycisphaerae bacterium
GAGATCGATCTCGCCGCGCATCGCGCGTCGAGCCGCGATCGACGCCTCGAGCGTGCGCGGACTCGGCAGCGACTGGCGCTGCCGACGCAGGAGCTGGGAGAGCTTGCCGCTGCTCGACGCCACCTTTGATCGATCCTGGTCGGCCGTGTACTCCCGCTCGATGCGCTTCAGCTCCTCCTCGCGGAGCGTCGTCTCCTCGCTGATGCGATTGAGCATCCGACCCGCGTCCTGGAGGCGCTGGGCGAGTTCGGCGTTCCGCGCCGTCGTCTGCGCCACGAGGGAACCGGTGCCGTCCCGGTGCGCCCTCGCCGACTGCTCCGCCGCCGCGTGCGCCTGCGCGGAGCGCCGCTCGTCGAGCTCGGCACGGAGCGAGCGGCCGAGCGCTTCGGCGTCGGCGATCCTCTTCTCCTGCGCCGTGCGCTCGACGGCGACGAACTCGCTGCGCGCATCGAGCGATGCGAGCTCCGCTTCGCGCAGCGAGAGCAGCGACGCGAGCTCCTCCACGCGCGCGAGATTCGCGAGCGAGCCGAGTTCCCCGCCCCCGTCGTTCGCGGGAGACGACTGCATTCTCCGACGCGCTTCGGAGAGCTCGCTCCGCGCCCTGGCGATCTCTTCCGGGAGGGCTCGCCGTCGTTCGACGAGCTGAGCGCCTTGATTCTCCAGTCCCGTGAGCGCCTCGCGGGCGGAGGCGAGTACGGTGCCGGCGAGCGTCAGCGCCGCGTCGAGCTGCTCGATCGAGGCGCCCTCGGGCGGCGCCTCGACCGGCTTGTGTCCCGCGCGGAGCGCCTCGAGCCGCGTGCTCTTCTGGGCCACCGCGTCGCGCCACTCCGCGGCCTTGGCGAGATTCACCTCGATCTGCGTGACGCGTTCGGCGATCGACGAGAGCCGCTCCAGGCGCCGCTTCTCCTCGTCGCCCGGTTTCTCGATCGCCTTGAGCGCGTCGATCTGCCTGCGAAGTTCGTCAAGCGACGGCAGAGGCGACGCCACGACCGGCGGAGCGGCCGCGCCCTGGCCCTGATCGGGGGCCGCGCCCTGCCCGTTCGACGCGGGGGCGTTCTGGCCGTTCGCGGGAGGCGCGCCCGATCCGACGTCGGCGGGCGCCGGCGGAGTCGACGCCGGCGGCGCACCGGCGCCGCGCCAGGCGATCGCCAGGACCGCGGCCGCCGCGAAGATCGCGGCACCGCGTCGCCGCGTCGTCACGCTCGTCGCGTCGCGCATTGCACGCATGATAAGAGAGCGATCCGGTCGGCGATCACGCATCGAGCATGCCGCGCTCCGCCAGGAACGAGCTCACGGACGCGGCACGCGAGCGTTCGAGCAGCCACCGCACGTAGCGCGAGAAGCGCTCGATCATCGCCTCGCCGTCGGGGCGCCGCATGTAGCGCGGCAATCCCGAGTCCCGCAGATCGAGGAACTCCCAGGGATGCCAATAGAGGTGCACGTAGCCGTCGCGCCGCAGGCAGGCGGCGCTCGCCGAGCGCACGAGCGGCATCGGCAGGTTCTTCATGGCCAGCCAGAAGAGCGGCACGCGAAGCGTCGGCGAGGCGCTCGCGGGAAGCTCGACGAGCTCGCCCTTGCGGTAGATCGTGCGCGGTCGACCGAGGTTGTTGTAGCGCCCGGGAAGCCAGATGGGATTCTCGCTCGAGTCCCAGCGGTATCCGGCGTCGAGGATCGCGCGCGGATCGGTCGCCTGAAGCCGTGCGCGCCGGAATCCGAGCACCTCCGCGCCCGAGATCTCGCGGAGCGCCGCGCGACTCCGCGCCAGGTCCGAGTCCTCGAAGGTGCGATGCATGCGGCCGTGGCTTGCGATCTCGTGCCGCCGGGCCGCGCGCCGCACGAGGTCGGGCGCGTGCCCCGCGATGTTCGCGGTGACGAAGAGCGTCACCGCGGGCACCTCGAGTTCGTCGAGCAGGTCGAGCAGGCGCAGGAAGCCCGCCGCGCCGATGCGGAGCTGGGAATCCATGTCGAGCTCGCGGCCCCGATCGAGCGGCGCGTCGAACTCCTCGACGTCGAAGGTGAGCAGGGTGACGGCGCCGATCGGCATCGAAGGCGGCATCGGCGTCAGACCGCGATCGCCGCCGCGCGCGGGCGCGTCGGCGCGCGATGGATCCGGCGCACGCGCCAGAGACTTCGCAGCATGCGCCACGGATCCCGCGTCAGCTTCACGTTCGTGCCGAGCGCCGCGTGGTCGCGGGACACCTTCGCCGGAATCTCGACGACGCGCAGTCCCTCGAGCTTCGCCAGGTGCAGGATCTCCACGTCGAACGCGAAGTCGTCGATGCGGCTTCGCGAGAAGATCCGCTGCGCGGCGGAGGCCCGGAATCCCTTGAGCCCCGCCTGCGTGTCGCGGAACCGGAGACCGATGAGCAGGCGGACGGCGAGATTGAACATCGCGCCGCCCATGCGCCGGCGCAGGCTCGGAATGGCCCCCTCCTGCTTCACGAGATGCCGCGAGCCGATCGCCACGTCGGCGTCGCGCAGCGCGTCCACCAGACGATCGACATGGTCGAGGTCGTAGGCGAGGTCACCGTCGGTGAAGCAGACGAGATCGGCTCGTGACGCAAGCACCGCGTCGCGCACCACGGCGCCCTTGCCGCGATTGACCGGCGAGCGCTCGAGACGGATGGCCGCGCGGGGCGCCGCCTCGTCGTGGATTCCGCGCTCGATCGCGTCGGCGGTTCCGTCGCTCGAGCCGTCGTCGACGAAGACGGCGGATGCCGACGGACGAGCCTCGAGCCAGCGTCGCACCCGCGGAAGCACCTCGGGGACCTGCGGAGCCTCGTTGTAGACCGGCAGGATGAGGTCGACGCTCGGCACTCGAAGTCGCATGATACGACTCCGCTCGTGACGCGTCCCTCGGCGAACCCATCCGTGATCGTGTCGCTGCTTCATCGGGACGACGCGCTGCTCGTCGTCGACAAGCCCGCGGGCCTCGTGGTCGAGCCGGGGCTCGGACACCGTCGCGACTCGCTGCTCAACGGTCTCATGGCCGCGCACGGCGACTCGCTTTCGCTCATGGGTCCCTCGCGTGACTGGGGCCTGCTCCATCGGCTCGATCGCGAGACGAGCGGCTGCGTGCTCGTGGCCCTTCGACCCGCCGCCTACGACTCGTTGCGCGAACAATTCGAATCCCGGCGCGTGCGCAAGTCGTATCTGGCGATCGTGAACGGTCGACCCAGGATGAGCGAAGGCGTCGTCGACACGGCGCTCGAGGAAGTGCGGCGCGGCGATCTCAAGGTGAGCGTGCCCGGTCGGCGCGGCGCGGGGCGGCCTGCCGTCACCCGCTACCGCGTGCTCGCGTCGACGAAGTCGCAGGCGCTGCTCCTGGTGTCGATCGACACGGGACGGCTTCATCAGATTCGAGCCCACCTGGCGGGAATCGGCCATCCGATCGAGGGTGACCGGATCTATCGCACGGATCTTCCGCCGAACACGAGCCGGCCCCCGCCCGGCCGGGAAGCTCCCCCGCTCCTGCTGCACGCATGGCGGCTGGGGTTCTCGCATCCGGAATCCGGCCGCGCGATGGAGGCGGAGTCGCCTCCGCCTCGGGCGCTGGCGGAGCGGGTTCGCGCGATGACCGGAAACGACCTCGCACCGCTGCTTCCCTCCGCGAGGTCGATTCGAAATCAGCCGGAATCGAAGTAATCTGCTCCCCTTCATGCCCACGCCGAATCCGCACCGGAATCCCGCCGCGCCTTCACGCCGTCGCACGGCGACGCTCGCGTCGGCGCTCGTCGCCGCGTCGCTCCTGGGCGCGTGCATCGGCGTCGAGCCGGCGTCGGAGCGGCCCAGGCCGGATCGCGCGGAACGGGATCCGATCCCGATGGAAGTCGATCCGATCATGCGCGGCACGATCGCGGGCGAAGCGGTCATGGTCGGCTTCGATCCGACCACGGTGCGAGGCTACGGTCTCGTCGTCGGCCTGAACGGAACGGGCAGCCGCGTCATGCCGGCGGAGGTTCGGGCGTTCCTGCTTTCGGAGATGACGCGTCGCGGCGTGGGCGATCCCAAGCGCGGCGACGGCGTCTCGCCCGAGGCGATGCTCAATTCGAACGACGTCGCGGCGGTCGTCGTCGAGGGCGTGATCGAGCCCGGCGCCACGAAGGGCACGCTCTTCGACGTGCGAGTCTTCTCGGTGCCCGGCAGTCCGGCGACGAGCCTCGAGGGCGGACGGCTCTGGACCACGGACCTGCGTCCCGGGCCGATCCTCTCCGGCAATCGACAGGCGGTGACGCTCGCGGAGGCGAAGGGCCCGCTCTTCGTGAATCCCTTCGTCGATCCGAGTCCGTCCCGCTCCGACGGCGTGAATCGACTCTCCGGCCGCATTCTCGACGGCGGTCGCGTCACGAAGGACATGACGCTCAAGCTGCGCCTGGCCACGCCCAGCCACAACCGCGCCATGACCCTCCAGAGCGCGATCAACAGCGTCTTCCCGCGCGAGCCGGGTCAGACGGAGGCGACCGCGCACGGCAAGAGCGACGACACGATCCTCATCCACGTGCCGCCGAGCTTCCACAAGAAGCCCGCCGAGTTCGTGCAGCTGCTTCGCCACATGCCGGTGCGGGTCGACGCGGTGGAGCAGACCGCCGAGGCGGTTCGCCGCAGCCTGCTTGCGAATCCCGGCGCCGCCGGCGCCGCGAGCTGGCGCTGGCAGTCGCTCGGCAAGAAGGCGCTCGCGTCCATCCAGGATCTCTACGACTATCCGGAGGAACAGCCTCGCTTCGCGGCGCTTCAGGCCGGCGCGAGGCTCGATGATCCCCTCGCGGTGCAGCCGCTCATCGAGCTCGCCAAGAGCGGTTCGCTCGAGCACCGGCTCGGCGCGATCGAACTGCTCGGCTCGATGGGGACGAATCCGGCGGTCGATCTCGGCCTGCGGCCGCTGCTCGACGATCCCGACGTCGACATCCGCCTTCGCACCTTCGAATCGCTCGAGAAGCGCAAGGACCCGATCGTGGCCGAGCGGCGGCTCGACCAGGGATTCGTCGTCAACCTCGTTCCGAGCAAGTGGCCGATGGTCTACGTGGCCCAGAGCGGCAAGCCCCGGCTCGTGCTCTTCGGCGAGGACCAGGAGATCTCGCGGCCGACCACGCTCGCCGTCTGGAGCAACCGCTTCATGCTCAAGGGCGAGGCGGGCGAGGAGAAGATCGAGGTCTTCTACCGGCCGCGCGACGACGGCCCGCCGATGATCGACCGCGTCACCGCGAGCGTTCCCGACTTCGTGCTCTACCTCGGCCATCGGCCGTCGCCCGAAAGTCCCGAGCCCGGCCTCGGCATGAGCTACTCCGAAACGATCGGCGCCCTGCACGAAGTTTGGAAGGCCGGGTACCTGGGCCAGGCCGACTTCAAGGCCGAGCAGGATCGCGTGCTCGCGGCGATTCTTCGCCTCGAGAAGGAGCGACCCACCTACGACCGGCCGGAGTTCGAGATGGAGGAGGAGGGCTCGACCTCGGGCTCGACTTCGAACGGCGACCTGGGCTCGCTCGCGCAGCCGCCCGCCGCGTCGCTTGCTCCCAAGTCATCGGCCGCTGATACTGTGCCTCGATGACCGGGCCGCGCCCAGGGATGGGCCGATCGACGCGACAGGAGGTCCGATGCGCCTTGCCAGGTTGATCCTCTCCGGGTTCAAGAGTTTCGCGGACGAGACGGAGTTCTCCTTCGACTCGCCCATCACCGGGATCGTCGGACCCAACGGCTGCGGCAAGAGCAACGTCGTCGACGCGGTGCGCTGGGTGCTCGGCGAGCGCAGCGCCAAGAGCTTGCGCGGCGGCGCGATGATCGACGTGATCTTCGCCGGCAGCGCCATGCGCAAGCCGATGGGCACGGCGTCGGTCACGCTCGTCTTCGAGAATCCGCTGCTCGCATCGCCTCGAAGCGCCACCGCGCGCGCCGACGACTCGGAACCGGGCGAGCGCGAAGCGCCCGGCGAGTCGGCGGAGCTCGACGAGCGCGGCGGCGATGCCGAGGGCGTGCGGACGCGCCATGACGCCGAGCACGATGCCGCCGAATCGCACGAGGCCTTCGATGGCGACGAGTCGCTCGAGGGTCCGGCGATCCGTCGCGACGAGGTTCCGCACCGGGCCCTTCCCGTCGACACCGAGATCGTCGAAGTCACGCGCAGGCTGCACGGAGACGGCCGCAGCGAGTACCTCATCAACGGTCGCCGCGTGCGTCTTCGCGACGTGAAGGAACTCTTCCTCGACACCGGCATCGGCAACGACGCCTACTCGATCATCGAGCAGGGCAAGGTCGACGCGATGCTGCGGGCGCACCCGTTCGAGCGGCGAGCCGTGCTGGAGGAGGCGGCGGGCGTGGCGAAGTTCCGGCTTCGCAAGGTCGAGGCGGCGCGGAAGCTCGACCAGGCGGAGCGGCACCTCGTCCAGGTGCGCGAGCAGCTCGGCGGAACGGAGCGCCGGCTGCGCATCGTGCGAGGGCAGGCGGAGAAGGCGAAGCGCTATCGCGCGCTCGAGGAGGAGCGGCGCACGCTGCGTCGCGCGCTGCTGCTCGATCAGTACCACGAATGCCGCGATCGGCTCGTGGGGCTCACGAGCCGGATCACGCAGATCGAAGCGGAGCGCACGCAGTGGGAGCGGGATCTCGCGTCGCTCGAGGAGCGCCAGGAGTCGCTCATGAGCGAGCGCGAGGGGGCGCTGTCGAACCAGCGCACGCTCGAGGAGAAGCGGCTCGAAGCGATCGGCGCCAAGCGACAGGCGGAGCAGCGGATCGACTTCGCGGGGCGATCGCTCACGGAGGCGGAGATCGCGGCGCGAGAAGACGCGCGGCGCACCGCCGAGCTCGACGCGAAGGCCTCCGAGCTCGCCGTCCGCTGCGAGGAGC
>VGXK01000110.1 GCA_016873355.1 Phycisphaerae bacterium
ATGGTCGTAGTAGCCGTACGGCGTGCGCGCCAGGAATCGCGGCGGGTCGTCGGGGAAGACCGACTCAAGCGACGTCGTCACAAGATCCGCGAACTCGTTCTCCTCGATTCGATCCCACACATTGAAGATGAGCGTTCCTCCCGGCCGCAGCACGCGACGCGCTTCGGCGAACGCCTTCCGCTTGTCGGGGAAGAACATCACGCCGAATTGACAGACGACGGCGTCGAACTCGCCGTCTCGGAACGGCAGCGCCATCGCATCCGCCTGCCGCCACTCAACGGCGCGCGCGGTTCCGACCGCCGCGGCTTCGTCGAGCATGGCCTGATTCAAGTCGGTCGCGACGATCGACACGCTCTTGTCCAACCCGCGTGCGAGCGCGCGGGTCACCACGCCGGTGCCCGCCGCAGTCTCCAGAAGTCGTGCGACCTTGCTCCGCGCGATCCGATTCGCCAGATCCGCCGCATACGGCTCGAATATGAGCGGCACCAGGTGCGACTCGTAGATCTTCGGAATCGATCCCGCAAACACTTTGTCGGTGGCGGCCATGTGATGGTGCAGGTCAACGGCAATCGGACTTGGACGGGGATTGCGTTGGACGACTCGACAATGGTACTGGCGTCGTCACGCGATACGGCGTGCCTGCATCGATCGAGTCGGGCGAACACCGCGCGCGGCCGCCGCCGCGCGATCAACCGAACGGTCGACGCGACGGATTGAGCACGGCGTTGTCGCGACCGCAGACGATGACATCCGCGATCTCCGCCGCTTCCGCCAAGCTCGCCTTGGCCTGCTCGAGATCGAAACACGGCAAGATCACCTGTCCCGCGTGCAGATGCTCCTCCGTTGCCACCGCATCTCCGGCGACGAGCACGGTGGCGCGCGGCGCCGCGATCAGCACGCCTGCGAGTCCCGGCGTCACCCCCGGAAGCGGAAACAGATCAACGCCGGGCGCGAGCCGATCGGGCGCGGGCCGACATTTCTCCAGCAAATCGACTTCGACACGCAGCGCTGCCGCCAGGTCCTCGTCATGCGTGGCGACGGCCTCCTTGAATCGCGTCACGAGATCGGCGCCAACCAGCTCGCGTTCCATCTCCGGCACCACGCACGGCGCGTGCCTGAACGCATCGAGTCCTCGCCGGCGCATCGGATGAAACGACGTGAGAAAGACATGCGTGATCGCGTCCGGCGCGATTCCGGCGCGTTCGTGCAGCCGCGGCACCAGGAACTTTCCGGGCAGCGACGGATCGATCAGGATCCGGCTTTCGCCGCTCGTGACGAGCGTGGTCGTGGCGTGCGCGGGACGCACCTCCCCGCGCTCGTTCCAGAGCGGGTGCGACGCCATCGTGCCGATCGAGATCACGCGAAGGGACGGGGCGGCGCTCACGCCGACACCCGGTGCGCGCGCCTCGATCCGACTTCACTTCGGCTGCGCGTCACTCCGCCTCCGCCTCCCGCGCGAGCCGCGCCAGGGGATTGTCGGGATCCTGGCGCTTGCGCTCGATCGCCTCCATCACGAGCGGCGGCACGAACAGCGCCAGCTTTCCGATCGATCCCCCGAACGCCGCGATCTGCCGGATGAGACTGCTCGAGGTGTACCCGAAGGTCTCCCCCGCCACGATGAACACCGTTTCGATTCCCGCCACCTGCCGATTCGTGATCGCGAGCTGACACTCGCCCGCAAGGTCCGTCACGTTGCGGATGCCGCGGATCATGGCCACCGCGCCGACGCGCCGCGCGAAGTCAACCGTCAGGTCGTGGTAGCTCTCCACGCTGCAGGCGGCGCCCGCGGACTCCTTCGACATCAGGTCCGACACGAGCGATCGCATCATGCGCACTCGCTCCTCGATCGTGAACAGCGGCTCCTTGTTCGGGTTGCGCCCGATGCCGATCACGATGCGATCGAACAGCATCCGGCTGCGGCGCAGCACATCCATGTGCCCGAGCGTGACGGGGTCGAAACTGCCCGCATAGACGGCCACATGCTGATTCACGGTCGCTCCAGACCGCATCCTCGATGCGGATCGACAGGGTAGCGAACGTGCATTCGCCGTGGACTTGCCGCCGCCGCCGCGGATCGAACGATCACTGCGACGACTTCAGTCGTCCCTCAAAGCCCTGGATCGGCCCTGACTCGCATGTGCCTCCACGAGCAGGGCCCTTTTCTTGCGCGAGCGACGGAGGCAGCGCCTGGCTGTGTCGCCATCGGCTCGCTGGGTCACCAAGGACCCAGCTTCGCCTCGGCTCCTTGCCGGGCGCAGTCTCCGTCGCTCGTTCGCGCGTGTGTTCGTTCGGAGTGCGAAGTGTGAGGTTGATCAGGAGGCGTTGTTGCGGTTGCCGCGTTCGCCGCCACCACCACCACCGCCTCCGCCGGGTCCGCCCGCGCCGCCGCCGGGACCGAAGTCGCGGCGAAGCGCCTCCATCACCGCCCGGCGCTCCGTCTCGTCGATGATGCCGTCCTTGTTCGTGTCGTACTCGCGCACGCGATCCTGGATGGGTCCGGGCATGTCCGCGATGCGTCCACTGCCCAGCGCACCGCCGCCACCGCCGCCGAATCCGCCCGCGAACTGACCGCCGCGTCCGCCGCCGCGCTGCGGCAGCTTCTCGCGCTGCTCGGCCGTGAGCAGATCCCGCAGTCGACGCATGTACGCATCGCTCAGGTCGCCGCGCTTGGAGTAGAGATCCTGCAGCGGACCCGCCTGCTCGCCGCCGCCGCGCCCGCCGAATCCTCGTCCGCCGAAGCCGCCCATCGGCGGCATTCCGTTCAGGATCGACATGAGCCGCCCCGCGTCCTCGATCACGTCCTGCGGCTCCTGCTTCTGCACCTGCGTCATGATGCGCTCGTTGAGCGTGGCGACCTCCGAGGAGAACTGCGTCTGCAGCGCCTCGATCGGCGGCTTCATCTCGGGAGCGAGGTCCTCGAGCGCGAGCGCCACGTCGAACGAACGCTCCGCCTGCGTGGGCCGGTAGACGCGGTCGTAGCCGGCCACGAGCGCGGCGCGCTCGATCGTTCCGCGCTGGTCCTCCGGGAGCGCCGCGACGACCTCGACGCGGTAGCGGTCGTTCACGTCGCGCACGACCTTGTGCAGCTCGGAGGCCCGTCGAGCGGTTTCATCCACTTCGCGCTGATTCGACGACTGCGCCGCGCGGAGGAACTTGATCTCGCTCTGATCGAGGAACGAGTCGCGGGCCTTCAGCGCCTCGTCGAGTTCGATCTCGTAGCGATCGAGGATCGGCGTGATCGACGCCATGGTCTCCTTCGAGAGTTCGGCGTCGTCGACGATCGCGAAGAGGTTCACCGACTCTCCCGAAAGCGTGCCCTGCGGAAGCGCCCGCTCGCGCCGCATGAATCGCTCGAAGGCCAGCCAGCCGCTGCTCTGGTCGGGCGTGAGCGTGGACTTGAGGCCGTTCACGAACTCGTCGCGGAGCTGCGTGCGCTTGCCCTTCCACTTCTCCACGATGTCGATCATGCCCGCCATCGTCGCCTGCATCTCGGCGGTGGCGCCCGTCTTGTCACGCTCCTGCCGCATCTCCTCCATGACCTTGCTCATGCGCTCGCGGATGAGGCGCGAGCGGACCTCGGGATCGATCTCGCCGCCCGATTCCGCCGCGATCTGCTCGAGATCGGCCTGCAACTGCGACTGCGCCTGTCGCATGCGATCCCGCACGCCTTCGTTCATGAAGCTCTGCGCGATGGCACGGCCCTGCTCCTCGAGCTGCGTCTGCGCCTGCTCGGACGCGGGCATGAACGCCTCCTCGTAATCGGAAAGCAGCGTCTCCACGAGCAGCGCCTGCGCCTCGTCGAGCTTCAACTGCTCGCGGATGAGCGGAAGGTCGCGGCGCAGGTAATCGGGACGGAAGCTGTCCGCGAAACGACGGATGAGCCCCGGTCCACGCCCGAAGCCGCCGCCGAAGCGTCCGCCGTCGCGACGGCCGCCCTCACCTTCGCGGCGCCCCTCGTCGCCTCCGCGCCGCTGGCCGTCTCCGCGCTGTCCTCGCTCCGTCGGCGGATCACCGGGAGGCGGCGGCGCGCCTTGAAGCGCGAACGACGGTGCGGCGAACGCGCCGATCAGGCCGAGGATCGACAGACGGACCAGGAGCGAAGACGCGGGCGGACGCTGATTCATTGGGTCATCCTTCGAAGGAAGTTGGGGAGCCGAGCGGAGCGCGCCGGGGTGATCGGTTCTCAACTGCAACGCCCGGCGGGTCCGAGTATTCCCGACTTCTACACCTTCCTCCTTCCTGGGTCGCACCACAAGGAACTTGTCCTGATAATCGTTCTCGCGTGACCGGCTTGACCTCGCGCCGGCCGAGTGGAATCGACGCTCTCAACGCCATGGATTCAGCGACATAGACGGCCCGGATCGGTCGATTCCCCGGAAGACGCCCCGTTCCCGACTCCGTACGCTTCGAGCAACCCGATGTCCAGCAGACCCACTTCGTCGCGCACCGGCGCACTCGCCCTCATGCTCGCGATCGCACCCGCGGCGACGGCCGGCTGGGTGCCCGGACCGAAGCTCACCTCGTTCCCGCAGATCACGCTCGGCGAACGCTTCGGCTACTGCAACGCGAACAACGGCGACTTCCTCGCGGTGGGCGCCCCCGACGCAAGCGTGGAGGGCGAGAACGCCAACGGCGCCGTGTACGTCTACAAGCGCGTGGGCGACGCGTGGTCGCCGCATCAGAAGCTGATCGCGCCGGAGTTTCCCTCCGGCAACTCGCTCTCGCAATTCGGCAACGCGGTGTCGATGAGCCGCGACACGATGGTCGTCGGCTCGTGGGGATACCCGGGACCCGGAAGCGCGATCTTCGCGGGGTCCGCATTCGTCTTCACCCGCGATCTCGGCACCGACCAGTGGGTGCTGCAGCGACAGATCCGCGCGGGCGACATCGCGGCGGTGGATCAGTTCGGCTGGTCGGTGAGCGTGGACATGCCCGAGACGGGCGACGGCGTGATCGTGGTCGGCAAGATCCTCGACGGCGCGGAGAACAAGGGCGCCGCGTACGTCTTCCACGGTTCCGGAGCGACCTGGACGCAAGTGGCGAAACTCGCCCCCGCGGATCTCGGCGCCGGCGATCAGTTCGGCTCGTCGGTTTCCGTGCGCGGCGACACGATCGTCGTGGGAACGCAGAAACAGAACAACGGCGGCGCCAACGCGGGCGCCGCGTACGTCTTCACGCGCTCGGGCGACACCTGGTCGCAGGCCGCGAAGCTCCTCCCCGCGGGACTTGCGGCCGGCGATGCGTTCGGCGCGAGCGTCCGCGCGGGCGACGGAATCATCGTGGTGGGCTCGCCGGGGCGCAAGTCGGGCTCCGTTGCGGGCGTCGGACTCGCGTACATCTTCGAGGGCTCGGGCGCGTCGTGGACCTCGAGCACGGTGCAACAGCGCAATCCGTTCCAGAACGACGCGTTCGGCTACTCCGTCGCGATCAATCGGCCGACCGATCCGGGCCCCGAGCCGGTCGTGATCGTCGGCGCTCCGGGCTACGACTCCGGCGTCGTCAACAACGGCGCCGCCTTCGCCTACCGCAAGGTGGCGGGCGTGTGGACGATCGACGACACCGATCTCTTCGTCCCGTCGTCGGCCACGAACGGCGCGCTCGGTCGCAGCGTGAGCGTGTCGCCCGACGGAACGCGCACGGCGCTGTCGAGCGAGTCGCCCGGCGGAAGCAGCGGCGCCGCGTACGGATTCGACTTCCAGCCCGCGGGCGGAGGCGAATCGCCCGGCTCGGGAGGAACTCCCGGCGACGGCAGCGGCGAGATCCCGGGCGGCGGTGTTCCGCCGTCCGGCACCGATCCCGGCGGTGGCGGCGGCGGGCCGGGCGGCCCCGGCGGTCCCGGCGGCCCGTCGACCCCGGGCACGGCCACTCCGCTTCCCCCGCTCGAAGCGGATTTCGGCACGGTGCTTGGAAGCCTCATCATGGTCAATCCCATGACTCGCACCGTGATGCTCATGCAGACCGACGGCAAGCACGAGAATCACGTGCCGAAGATCGAGATTCTCACGGACTTCCCCGAGGGCTACGAACTCGTGGCGGCACCCGATCTCAACGGCGACGGATCGGGAGATCTTCTCTTCCGCGAATCGTCGCGCGGCATGCTGCACGGCTGGCTGCGCGACGGCCTGACGATCATCGCGCAGAACGAGATCGGGGAAGTGCCGGACGGCTTCGACTACACGAGCTTCGGCGACTTCAACGGCGACTCGATCGAGGACCTGCTGCTTCGAGATGCGAGCACCGGCGATCTCGAGGTCTGGATCATGAACTCGCAGGGCGGCCTCTTCGCGCCGATCCTGGTCGACGTCGACGACAACAACTGGTTCCCGGTTCAGATCGACATGAACGCCGATTCGCATCCGGATCTGCTGCTGCGTCAGCCGGTGTCGGGACAGCTCGTGCAGATCACGGTCACGAACACCGGCGAAGTCTCCGTGATCGACTGGCCGGACGCGGCGAGCGACTACACGGTCGTGTCCGGCGGCGACGTGGACGGCGACGGCAGCGTCGACCTGCTCTGGAATCGGGGTGGCCAGTACGAGGTGTGGCTGCTCGACGCGGATCGACTCGAGATCAACCGCTTTCGCTTCATTCTCGACGCGGACACATGGCGCATCGAGAAGCTGCACGACTTCGACGGCAACGGCAAGGCGGACTTCCTCATGAGCCGAAACGGCAGCGGCCGACTCGTGATCGTCTACATGGACTTCACCGAGGCCGGACATCCGAAGATCATGAAGAGCCGGCGATACACGACGATCGACGCCGACGTCGAGATCGTGGACTTCGCGAATCGCTGAGCGTCGAGCGCGAACCCGCCACGCTCGATGCGGAGG
>VGXK01000111.1 GCA_016873355.1 Phycisphaerae bacterium
CCGTGCGGTCGAGGCGGTCGAGGCGGTCCGGGCGTTCGGGGAGTTCGGCGGAGTCATGACCGAGTCGTTGTACCCGCCCGGCAGGGCGGGGGATGCCCGCGCGGCGCGCCTCGTGCCGCGCGGTAGCGTGATGCCATGCATGCCCGCGCGAACAGGGGTTTCCGAACCGCGATGCCTCCCGCCGCCGTTCCGACCGGCGCTGCGGCGCTCCTGCACCTTGCGGTCCTGATTCCGCTGCTGTCCGGCTGCGATGCGCAATACAAGGAGAACTGGCATCGCCTGGACGACGGCATGACGAAGGACCAGGTCGAGGCGCTGCTCGGCGAGCCGAGCTCGCGCATCGATGCCAAGCGGGAGGGCATCGAGATCGTTGTGCCCTACGACCGCTGGCAGTACGGCGACAACCTGAGCACGCTGGCCACCGCCGCGCTCTTTCCCGCGGAAGCGCCCGATCGCGTCTGGGTCGTCTATTTCGACGAGCACGGCCGCGTGGTGGGCTACCGCGAGGCGATCAATCCGTGGCGCTGACGCCGACCGGCGCGTACGCCGAATCTCGAAGCCGGCCGTCGCCGCGCTCGGGCTGATGCGCGTCGAAGCGAATCCGCATTCGAGCGATCTCGTCGCGTACCCGTTGCATCGGCACGGCGCCGCCGGCCCGCGCCCTGCGGTGGCGCGCGGTCGACTGATCGGGCTTCCGGAAGCGCTCGCGATCGATTGCGACCTCCGGGAGTCTCCAGCGGACATCTCCTGGTCGGGGGTTCCTTCTCGACACGCTCATCTTCGGCGCGATCGGGGCGATCGCCGTCGTGGCCCATCTTCGTCTGCGCGGAATCGCGAGGGAATCTCGCGGACGATGCGCCGCGTGCGGCGACCTCATGCACGGCGTCGTCGTCTGCCCCGAGTGCGGACGGTCGAGCGACTCGGCTCGACGAGCTACCGGCGCCGCCGGCGCGTGACGGCCGCGCCAATGAGCAGCACGGCCGCGCCCGGCGCGGGCACCTGGTAGATGTCGATCTTGACGATCGGTGCGATGTCGAGATCCACTCCAAGTCCCGACCAGTTCACGACATTGCCGTTGGAGACGATGCTCCCCTGCGACGCGGCAACGGTTTCGATCGTGCCATCGAACTTCAGGCCGTTGAAGTCGACGAGGTGCTTCTCGAAGCGGATCGGGTCGAAGTCGCTGAAGTCGAGCGTGATGCTCAGATGACCCTCACCCACGAGTTCCGAGGTGACGGTCACGTCGAATCCCGCAAAGAGGAAGTCCGCGTACTCGTTGAATCCGCCCAGGGCATGGGTTCCGCCGCTGCCGAAGCCCGTTCCCCATACGGTATTGCCCGCCGGGTCGAGGGCCGTGCCGATCACGTCGATGAGCTGACCTTCGAAGAAGTCCGCGAACGCGCAGGTCGTCAGGCCGAGCGCGCACACCGTTGCGATCGAGGTCCGCTTCATTGATTCCTCCCTCCAAGGGTCCCAGCGAAAGAGAACGCGTCGAATCGCGGGGTACCGGGCGCACCGATCGATTCCGTTCGCGAACTCGGAAAAAGCTGCTCGCAATACCGGACGGTCCCGCCAAGCTACGAGCGATGGGAGGAGGCGTCTTCATCGCGCGAACGAGCGCGCAGTTTCCGTGCGCGCGGCCCGTCCACCCCCGCGCCGTCGATGCGGTTGCTAGCCTCTCCGACGACGATCTCGCCCAAGCGGCGGAGGCGCGAGTCGTCTGGAGGTTCGCGTCGATGGGATCACGATTCGCCGCCGCTCGCTTCGTCCACGTCGCACTTGCGCTCGCCGCAGTTGCGGCCGCGCCTGCGTCTTCGCAGAGTGACGGCGAGGACGAGTGCGCGCCGTTCTGGGTCTCCGAGTTCGGTGCGGCCGGCGCCGACGGCACCGTGTACGCCTTCGCGATCTTCGACGACGGGCGGGGCGAGGGTCCGTGCCTCTTCGTCGGCGGCCTGTTCGGTTCGATCGGCGGAGTGCCGGCGAACTTCGTGGCGAAGTGGAACGGCACCACCTGGAGTCCGCTCGGTTCCGGCACGAACGCCACCGTGCGATCGTTCGCGGTCTTCGACGAAGGCATGGGGCAGGGGCCCTCGCTCTTCGTCGGCGGAAACTTCACGAGCGCCGGCGGCATGAGCGCCAACGGAATCGCGCGATGGAACGGCGTCGCGTGGAGTCCCGTGAGCGGCGCGGCCGATTCGAGCGACAACGGCGTGAACGGAAGCGTGCTGTCGATGGCCGTCTTCGACGACGGTTCGGGCGCCGGCCCGGTGCTTCACGTGGGCGGCTGGTTCAGCGCCGCCTCGGGCACTCCTGCGCCGAACGTGGCGAGGTGGAACGGCAGCTCGTGGAGCGCCATGGGCAACGGCCTCGACGGGTCCGTGTTCACCTTCGCCGCCTACGACGACGGTTCCGGCGACGGGCCCGCGCTCTACACCGGCGGCTGGTTCACCAAGTCCGGAGCGACCGTCGTGAACCGCATCGCGAGATGGAACGGAAGCGAGTGGACGCCGGTCGGCGAAGGCGTCGACAGCGGCGTGCACGCGCTGGCCGTGTGGGACGACGGCCGCGGACGCGGTCCGTCCCTCTACGTCGGCGGCTTCTTCTCGAACGCCGGTCGCGAGTTCGCGCAGAACATCGCGCGATGGGATGGAGCGAACTGGAGCGCGCTGCCGCTGCAGATCGCCGGCGCCGTGCAATCGCTCGCCGTGCACGACGACGGAACCGGCGGAGGCAAGCAGCTCTACGCGGGCGGCGGAATGTTCATTCCCGTCGGCGCGGCGTTCCCGTTCGCGGGCGTGGCGAAGTGGGACGGCGCCGAGTGGAGCCTGCTGCAGGGCGGCACGGACAACGTCGTCTTCCGAGTCTTCGGCACCACGAGCGGATCGGCGGTCGGGAACGCGCTCTACGCGGGCGGAAGCTTCCTGGCGGTCGCCGGATTGCCGGCCAAGTTCATGGCGCGATGGCAGGGCTGCCTCACGCCGCAGCCGTGCGCTCCCGAGGACTTCAACTGCGACGACGTCGTCGACGGCAACGATCTCGGCACGCTGCTGGGATCCTGGGGGCCGTGCGCCGGATGCAACACCGATCTCAACGGCGACGGCGTGGTCGACGGCGAGGACCTCGGCGCGCTGCTCGGCGCGTGGAGTCCCTGAGCGATCGTTCCGCGCGGCGCACCGAATCGATCGCCGCGATCGAATCGAGTCTCGCCTCGCTCAGACCGCCGCGGCCATCTTCTCCGCCTTCGCGCGGGCGTCGTCGAGCGTGCCCACGTACATGAACGCGCTCTCGGGAAGATCGTCCGCTTCGCCGTTGCAGAGGCGCTCGAAGCTGTCGATCGTCTGCTCGAGCTTCGTCGTGACGCCGGGAAGTCCGGTGAAGACCTCGGCGACATAGAACGGCTGCGAGAGGAAGCGCTCGATCTTGCGGGCGCGCGAGACCGAGAGCTTGTCCTCTTCCGAGAGCTCGTCGACGCCGAGGATGGCGATGATGTCCTGGAGATCCTTGTAGCGCTGAAGGATGTTCTGCACGCGCCGCGAGACGCGGTAGTGATGCTCGCCCACGATCTGCGGATCGAGGATTCGGCTCGTCGACGCGAGCGGATCGACCGCGGGATAGATGCCCTTCTCGGCGATCTTGCGCTCGAGCACGATGAACGCGTCGAGGTGGCTGAAGGTGGTCGCGGGGGCCGGATCGGTCAGGTCGTCGGCGGGAACGTAGATGGCCTGCACGCTCGTGACGGCGCCGTCCTTCGTCGAGGTGATGCGCTCCTGCATCTGTCCCATCTCGGTCGAGAGCGTGGGCTGGTATCCCACGGCGCTCGGCATTCGTCCGAGCAGCGCGGACACCTCGGAACCCGCCTGCGTGAAGCGGAAGACGTTGTCCACGAACATGAGCGTCTCCTTGCCGCTCTTGTCGCGGAAGAACTCGGCCATGGTGAGCGCCGACAGGGCCACGCGCAGACGCGCGCCGGGCGGCTCGTTCATCTGGCCGAAGACCATGGCCACCTTGTCGATGACGTGGCACTTCTTCTTGTTCTCGTCGAAGTATTCGGCCTCCTGCATTTCCAGCCAGAGATCGTTGCCCTCGCGCGTGCGCTCTCCCACGCCGGCGAACACCGAGTAGCCGCCGAAGTTTCGCGCGACGCGCGCGATCATCTCCTGGATGACGACGGTCTTTCCCACGCCGGCGCCGCCGAAGAGCCCGATCTTGCCGCCTCGCACGAAGGGGCAGAGCAGGTCGATGACCTTGATGCCCGTGGCCAGGATCTCGGTCTTGGGATTCAGGTCCACGAATTCGGGAGGCGCGCGATGGATCGGCGATCGCTCCTTCGCGGTGACGGGACCACGACCGTCGACCGGCTCGCCGAGCAGGTTGAAGACGCGGCCGAGCACGCCTTCGCCCACCGGAACCGCGACCGGGGCGCCGGTGTCGACGCACGGGTCGCCGCGGCGCACGCCGTCGGTCGACGCAAGCGCGACGCAGCGGACCTGCCCGCCGCCCAGGTGCTTGGCCACCTCGCCGACGAGCTTCGCCTTCTCGCCGCGGAAGTTGAATTCCACGTGGACGGCGTTGTAGATCTCGGGAATCTGGTCCTCGGGGAACTGTGCGTCGAAGGTGCTTCCGATGACTTGGATCACGGTGCCGGTGGCGGGCATGGCGCGGGTTCTCTCGCTGAGGCGGTGCGTCGGTTCGGCCGATCCTGCGCGGCGGGCGGACGAACGCGGTCGCGCGGGCGAGCGGGCCGTTCACCCACCGGAGGGTCGGGCAGGATAGCGGAAACGACCAGCCGCCGAGCGCAGCTCGACGCCGCCGCGCAGAGCCGCAGCCGGTCTCGCGGAGGCCGCGACCGGCGTCACGCGAGCTGGTCGACGATCCGGCCGAGGCGTACCGCGGTGGCGGCCTCGATGCGATCGGCGGCGCGGCCGTAGAGCTGAAGCGTCTCGCCGTGCGCAAGTCCCGGCGCCAGCGCCGGGTCGGCAGGCGTGCGGACCGATCCCGCCGTGAGCGGCGTCACCGCGGAGGCCGGCGCCACCGGCCGGATGGCGCCGTGGATCCGGTGCACCTGGATGCTGCCGAGCGATGAGGCGGGAGAGATTTCCATGCCGATGAGCCGGGAGCGCCGCTGCCGCGGGATTCGGACGGCGGCCCACTCTATCGGCGCGCCGGGCGGAGCGGCTTCACGGCGAAGCAGATTCCCGCCAATCCGGGAGCGGCGCCCGCCGGAACCACGCGCGACACGCCGCGGTCCGGTCGAGAGTTACGCCGCCGCGAGCACGCGAGGCAGCGATCGGGCCATGTCGCGCAATCGCTGCGCCAGGCCGACGGCGCGGAGATTCGATTGGAGCTCCTCGAGCCGCATCGCGTCGAGGCATCCGGCGGTGAGGCTGAGCATCGCGGCTTCCGCCGCCTGCAGATCCGCTCGCGTCTCGGGCGCCAACGAGATGCGAAGCAGCGACGCGCGGGCAAGCAGCGTCTCGTTTGAGATTCGCTGCGAAAGCGCCGCGGCGGCGGCGGCGTCCGACGCATCGAGCGCGGTGAGGTCGTCGATCGCGTCGGCGAGCGTCTCGAGCAGCGCCGCGATCGACTCCGTGCGCGCGGCTTCGTTCATGGCCCCGGCGAGATCGGCATCCGTGAGATCGCGCACGCCGCTGAAGACGGGCGCCGCGATCGGCGTGATCGATGCGCTCGCGCTTCGACCCCACCGGAGCGACGGCCGATCCACCGACGCGATCACCGCGAACGCGAGCGCCGCGGCGGCCGCCAGCCACGCCGCGCCTTCGCGCCAGCGCGTGCCGACGCGCCCCGCCGTGTCCGCGTGCGCCGACGAGGACTCGCGGCGAGTTCCTTCGATCACGCGATCGGCGAAGCCCTCGGGCAGCGCCGCCGATTCCGAGCGCGCCGAGAGCTTCAGCATGAAGTCGGTCGATTCCGCCTCCTCGAGCAGGCGCAGGCACGCGGGGCATGCGAGTGCGTGTCGCTCCGCGGTCTGACGACCTTCCGGCGGCGCCGTGCCGTCGACGAGCGCGGTGAGCATCAACTTGAAGTCCAGGCAATCGAAGTCGCGTCGTTCATCCATCGTGGGTCTCCGTCCAGCGCCGCCGAATCGGCGCTCGTGTCGTCAGGCGCCTCCCGCGGCGCGATAGCGTCGAATGTCGAAGGAAGCGCCCGATTCCTCGCGATCGAGCACTTCGAGTTCCCGCTGGAGCGCGATCCGCGCCCGGCTGAGGCGGCTCATCACGGTGCCCACCGGAACGCCGAGCACCTTGGCGATCTCCTCGTAGGCCATTTCGTCCTGCGCCCGAAGCATGATGATCGTGCGCTTCGCCGGATCGAGGCGCTCGAGCGCCCGCTCCACGCGATCCAGGTCCTCGCGCGCCGCCGTGCGATCCGCCGCGCGCACGCGATGGTCGCTCGCGGGCTCGGCCGTTTCGTCGAGCGTCAGGCGCATGCGCCGATTCGACTTCAGCGCGTTGATCGAAAGGTTGGCGACGACGGTGCGCAGCCATGAGGGATAGACCGGTTCCCCCTGGTCGGGCGGCTTTCGCCAGAGACGCAGGAACGCCTCCTGCACGATCTCCTCCGCGCGGGCTCGACTTCGGCAGATGCTCGTCGAGATCCCGATGAGCGCGGGACCCATCCGCTCCATCCACTCGCGCAGCTTCGATTCGGTCAGCGGCTCGGGCACCTGCGGTCTCCGCGGGGATGATTCGACCGTGGGGAACTCATCGGCGAGACACGCTCGCCGGGGATTCATTCCCTGCCGGCGGCGGAAGGAGGAGCGGGCG
>VGXK01000112.1 GCA_016873355.1 Phycisphaerae bacterium
CACGAGGACCGCGCCCGGCCCGTCCGGGTGTTCAAAGGGGTCAGACTTCGCCCTTGACCTTGAGAGCGCCGCGGAAGTCCTCGTGCGCTCCACCGTTGGAAGCCGATTCCCGGCGCAGGCAGGCCATCGCGTCGGCGGGTAGCCAGAGCACGCCGCGCCGCGCCTTGGGGTCGATCTCGATCCGATCGATATAGGCCCGCACGACGCCAACGAGAGCGACCGTCGCCACGCCGCGATCGGCTGCGCGGGCGAACGCCTCGAAGCGCTCCTTGGCCCAGCGCCGCAGGTCGCCTTCGTCGATCGCGACTAGCTTCGCGCTTGCGATCCGCGTGGCCTCCGTGCGAAGCGCGTCTCTGCGGCGCTTGAGATCGGCGAGCGTCCCCTTGATCTCGTCGAGCCCTTCGAACGACGGGTCGGCGAGCATGGTGACCGTCGCCTTGATGCGCTTGTCGATCGCAGCGAGTTCACGCGTCGGGTCGCGCTGCTCGACGGGCCCGGACGGCGAACGCACGGCCTTGACGAAGGACTCGATCGCGGCAGCGATGCTCGCCCTGTCCCCGATCAGCACATCCCGCACTCTGCCGAGCACCCACGCGTCGAGCGCATCGGCGGGAACATTGGTCAGATCGCAAACCGCCCGACCGCCACGGTTGTAGCCGCCGTCGGTGTAGTAGCGGTAGCGCCGCATCTCGCTGCCGCTCTTGGATCGAACCTGCTTCTGGACGAAGCCGTGGCCGCAGTGAGTGCAGCGGATCAGCCCGGCGAGGAGCGCGTGGCGCTCGGGTCGTGTTGAGCATCGCTCGTCGCGGCGACCGGCGACAGCGCGGTTGGCCTTGTCGAACAGCCTCTGGTCAATCAACTGCTCGTGCGCTTCATCGACGAGGAACCAGTCGGCCACGGGATTGGTGACGGCCTTCGGCGTCTTCTTCGGTCGCAGCCGTCCGTCTCTGCCGACGCCGTTGATCTTCCCAACGGAGCGCCGGTTCCAGACCACGGTCCCGCGATACGCATCGTTCTTGACGATGCGGCCGACCTGACCGTTCGTCCACTGCCCGCCGTCGGCGCTCGGCACCGCCTCCTCGTTGAGCCGGGCAGCGATCGCGCGGAAGCCGAGGCCGTCGGCGCACGATTGGAAGATGCGCCGCACGATGGCGACGCGCTCCGGCGTGCTCGGCACATAGAGCACAAGATCGCTCTTCGCCTTCTTCACCATCTCGCCGGGCGCGAGCGTCCGCAGCAGCGATCCGTCGGGGCCGAGCTCATGCTTGCTGCCGTCGGGCAGCCAGCGGAATGTGCGAAGCACCTGCCCCGACGCCGATCGGTGCTGCTTGTCGTAGCCGAAGGGCGGCATTCCGCCGGGCGCGCACCGCTTCTCGGTGATGTGGCTGATGGTTCCTCGGATCGTGTCGCGCGACAGCTTCACGCTGAACTGTCGCGCTTGCCACGACTTCACGCCTTGCAGCAGTTCGCCCTCGTCGCCTTCAGGAATCCCCTCCGCGCAGAAGAGCGCGTCCACGCCTGATCTCTGGAGGCGATGCAGGTAGTAGCCCGTCTCGTTCGTGCCGCCACGGCTGAAGCGGGAGATGTCGTAGCAGAGCACCGCCTTGAACTTCGCACCGCGCTCGGCGTCGGCGATCATGCGCTCGAAGCCGTTGCGGCCCTTCGCGCTCGTGCCGCTGATCGCGTCGTCCACATACTCGGCCGTCACGCGGTATCCATGCTCGCTCGCCCACCGCGCGATGTAGGCCCGCTGATCGGGGATCGATCGCTCCTGCATATCGGTCGAGCGCCGCAGGTACGCCACGGCGGGGATCGCGTCCGCGGCGATCATCGGTGCGAGCCCTTCTTCGGCATGCTCCTCACCGTCGCCGCCGCGAACAAGCCGCGCTCGACCTTCACGAAACGCGATGCTCTCGCCTTGGCGGCGATCTCACGGATGATCGCTGCATAGAGCGTGGCCTCGGGCGTCTTGCCGTTGGGGCTCGTCCACAGGCCGCGCTCACTCAGCGCGACGATCATCTCGCGCACCCGCATGGGCTTGCCTCGGTCGGCGAGCAGCATCGCTGCGGCTGACAGCGCTCCGACGCGTTTGGTGGCGGGGGCGGGCCTGGCATGCTTCGCCTTGGCGGTCGCGGGCTTGGTCGCGCGGGCGTTCTTCGTTGCCTTCTTCATGTTCGTACTCCTTGTTTGTTGCGGGCCGCACCACGCGGTCCACGAGCGACACAAGGGCGAAAGTCCGCCGACACATCAAGGCCCCCCGCGAGATATCCCCGACCTTCCGCCAGATCCCGAAAGTTCGGACCGGCGAAAGAAAGTCTGTCTGTACTTGCAGGTGTTCCCACGGCGATGCTGAAACGAACTCGGGCGGGAAGGAACCATGACGCGCACCACACCGCATGGCCCCCGACCCCGGGCCGCTTCAGCGGCTCCGGGGGGGTGTGGGGGGGAACGCGCGCATAGCCCCCCTCCCCCCAGCGGGACTTCATGGGCGCACCCCGACATCGATCAACGGCTGTTCGACGGTTGCGAATCGAGTCGGCGCGTGAGGCCCATCGCTCCATCGGAAGATGCGCTTCCGCTCTTCGGCGATGCGAAGCAGGCCCTTGGCCGTCGCCTGCGACAGGCTCGGTTCCGACGCGGCATCAAGCAGGATCTCGTCCCGCAAGCGCGGGCGCTCACTGATGAACCGGGTAACGAAGCGCTCAGGTGTCCACGGGTCGGGCTTCGGCATTGCAGGTTGCTCGATCCGCTTCGCTGTCCGATCTCGCCGAGGCGTGGCGCGCTTGAGGTTGGTGGGATCGAGGCTGTCGTCGATCGACCAGAGCGGGAAGTTCCACCGCAGGATGACCGGCTCGATCGGGGGCCACGATCGCACTGCCGCATCAAGGACCACGCACCCGGACTCTTCGTGCTCGCGAAGCACGAGATGGGTGTCCGTCGCGCGCGATTGGGCGCCTGCACCCGCGCCGACATCGGTGACGCTCTTGCCGCTCTGATTGCCTTTCGTGCTGTGATGGATGAGGACGAACGAGCAGCCGAGCGTGGCCGCGACCTTGTCGAGCCGGTTGTAGAGATTTGCCATCGTGCCGTTGTCGTTCTCGTCCTTCCCCTCGGGCATGAATCGGTACCAGGCGTCGAGCACGATCACGCGATAGCGCCCGGCTTCGATCGCCTCGAGCACCGGCGTGAGCGTGAACAGGTCGGTGAGGCCTCCGCGCAGATTCCAGACATCAAGCGTGTCGGCGAAGTCGCCGAGCGGGATACCCATCGTCTTCGCGACCTTGGGAATACGGTTCGCGCTCGTCTCGCCGTGGAGCTCGTTGTCGATGATGAGGACGCGTCCCTGTTCGGTCGCATAGCGATCGAGCCAGTCGCGGCCTGCGGCGACGCAGATCGCGAGGTTGTTCACGAGCCACGACTTGCCCGTCTTCGACGGAGCGATGATGTTCATGGTCTCGCCGGCACGCAGCAATCCGTGGATCACCGACGGCCGAAGCTCGGGATGATCGGACATCAGCTGACGCACCGACCTCCACGGCGGGCTGGTGCAGAGCCTTGCAGCAAGATCGGGTTCGCGCGGCGTCGTGCCCACGAAGCCAGAGAGGTCAACATCATCTGCAGCCCGTTCCATCGCAGCGGCGCGCGCGAGGGCAAGTGTGCGGGCGATGTAGTCGCCGCGCAGCGCCTTGGCCGGATTGTCGCCCGAGGCGCGGCGCGCTGACACGATCGCGTCGGCGATCTCCTGATCGGACCAGCCGCGCAGCGCGGCGATCGTGGCGAGCGAGAGATCCTGCCCACTGCGGCTCACATCAGCGATGTCGTCGAGCGTGCCCCGGAACGCGGCGGCGAAGCGAGGGCTCTCGGTGAGTGCTGCGGCGAGCTTCTCCGCTGGCGGCGAGGCCTCGGGCCGCAGCATGAGCCCGCATGCGTGTGAGCACGCCTGCGGCATGCAAGTCGGCGTTGCAGCAATGAAGGATTCGAGGTCGTCGATGTGGTAGCGGCGCGATGGGTCGAGTTCGAGCAAGCGGACCGCAGTCGGCGCGCCGACCACCTTGCGGTTCACGGTGCTGGGCACGCGGAGCACTCGGGCGAGATCGCCAAGGTTCTCGACGGCGGTCCAGCCCTTTGCTGCCGCCGATGCGCAGACGAGCCCGTGCCACCCGCGCGCAAGCGCCGCCGCCCGCTGCCGATCGCGCTCGTCGTCGAAGCGCCAGAACTCGCTCAGCAGCCAGTAGGCGTGGAGGCCGTGTCCGCTGTCCACGACAGCCGACGGCGCCATCGGCATCGACCGCACGAGCGCGATCGCATCGTCGAGTGTGGGCGGCAGAGCCTTTCCCTCGTGCGCGAAACCCGCAATGTCGAGGTCGGCCCAGAGGCAGCCGATGCCCGCCACATCGTTTGCGGTTCCGCGGCCAAGCGGATCGCCCGCGACAAGTCCGAGGCCGAAGTAGACATCCTCGTCATCGTGGCGCGCCCTGACATGGCGCGCGGCCTCTGCGACGCTCTCGAACCGGCGCGTGGTCCGCGACGGAAGCGCGAAGATCGACAGCCGGGCGCCGGGCCCGACGGCGTCACCGAAGATCGCCTCAAGCAGATCGCCAGTCACGCGGCCTCCATGCACTCGCGCTCGTGCGTCCATTCTTCCAACAGCCACCGCGTGAGCGCGTCGGCGCGCTGCGACCGTCGAGCGTCGTCGCACTCACCACTCGCGCACTCGACTCGCATTGCGATGGCTCCGATGCGTTCTTCGTGATGCATGGCTTCCGTGCTCTGCATGGACACACCGATCGCGCCGACCGCGCTCTGCGGCCGTTCGCCCCTTGATTGGTCGAGTGAGGAAATGAACCGGCGGGGCGCGAGCCGCCCCGCCGGTCACACGGTCAGAATCCGATCACGCCTCGCCCTTCGAACGAACCGCGGCACGCGGATCGCACAGGGCAGCGCCGAAATCGAAGTACACGCGCCAACTCACCGCAAGGCGGTTCGCGTCTTGATTCAAGCCGAAGTACTCGACCGTGGGCGTCTGCTTGCCGTTCAGGAAGGCGACGATGACCGGGCTCGCTGACGCGGCACCGAAGAGGTACCACGCCTTGAGCGACGCCTTCGAGCCATACTTGGCCGTGTTGCTCAGTCGCGGCTCGACCTCGAGCGCCACCGCCTTGCGAGCGCTGTTGCCCGTCGGCGCATTCGCAGGCGCGGTGATGAACTCGCTCTCGAGGACCGAGCGCGCAATCGACTGGAGTTGCGGCGGCACGACCAGCGTGGCAGGTCGGATGTCGAGGTTGTTCCCCTCGGCGTCGCGCTGCGTCAGCATTGCGGCGATGGCGAGGCCGAGCGAGTCCACGCCGAGGTTCGTGTCCGCGCCCGTCAGCAGGTTCGCGTTGCCGGACGAGAAGAACGAACCCGCGTTCGTGAGCACGGTGTCATAGACCAGATCGCTGAGCTTGCGCATCGCGGCCTGGCCCATCGCGCGTGCCGCCTCGTCGAACATGCCGAGGTCGTCGTTGATGAGATCGCGCCGGTCGAGCGAGAGCATCTTGCCGAAGGTGTCGATCGAGAATGGCGTCGTCGTCTCGATTGCGCCGCCGTGCTTGAGCTCGCCGCCATGGGCAACTGGCTCGAGCGGCTGCGTGAACGACGGCTTGATCGCGGTCGCGCCCTTGAAGTCGGGCACGCTCCGGACCGCGCCGAAGGCCCGCCATGTCGCGGGCGTCTCGCCGTAGCCATCGAGCAGCACACGGTTCGCGGCGCCGCCGAGTGCCTCGGGCAGCGTGATCGTCGAGAGCGCGGCGCGGACCATCTCTTCACGCCCTCGTGGAGCGTCGATGCGCTCGGCCTCGAGCGCCATGCGGCAGAGGTCGAGCATGTGGGCCACGCCGAGCCGGTCGGCCGCTTCCATGACCGCCGCGCCGTGGGCGCGCTCGGCGATCGATGTGAGCCCGGCACGCATCAGGATTGCGGCCTCGATCACCTTCGCCTTCGGCGGCGACGAACGCTCGAACGGTGCGCCGGTGCGGGGCCGCGAGTCGCGGATGACCTCGAGCAGACGGGCATGAAGCTCGTCGATGGTGATGTCGCCCTCGATGGCCGACGCGCGCAGCGCCTTCACATCCGACTCGCGCGCGCCCCACCCTTGTGGGCCGGGCTGGCACGCGGCCTCGATCGAGCGGACACGCTCGCGCTCGTCGGAGCGAATGCGCTCCTCGTCGGGCGAGTCGGCGCGGCGATACCCGGAGGCAGCCACCGCGACGCGCGTCGATGGATCGCACGCGAGCGCGACCACCGAAACCTCGCGCAGTCGGCCACGCTTGACCAGCGTCATGCCGCCAGTCGGCGCGGTGAGAGTGCGGCCATTGACGCCGACCGTCTCCCCCGCGCGGACGCGGACATGCTCGATCGGTTCGACGCCGACGGACGCCTGAAGGTCGAATCCGCCGCGCGCGAGTTCGATCACCTGCCGTGCCACATCGGTCGCCGGTGAAATCGAACCTGCGACGAGGAGCGAGTTGTCGCGCACCTCGGCGGTGCCGTGGCCGACGACGCCGCGCAGCGACGCGTCATGATCGGCGAGAATTCCAATCTGGCCCTTGGGAATGTCGAGCCCGGTGAGATCGATCGCGATCGGGCCCCAGCCCGGAACGCTCATCACGCCGCCCGAGTAGGCGAGGATCGACACGCTTGCAGGCTTCGAGCCGCCTTCGCGTGCTTCCACGGTGACGCTTGCCGAGGCGAGCAGGATTTTGTCGGTGGTGACTGCGGTCATCGCATTGCCT
>VGXK01000113.1 GCA_016873355.1 Phycisphaerae bacterium
GGCTTCCCGACGCGCTCGTGCCGCTGCCGGTCGAGCCGCCGAGCGGCGACTCCCCCGCCGCAGCGCCGGCGGCCTCGGGCGATCGCGCCGCCTCGGGCGATCGCGCCGCGAGGGCGACGATCGCCGTGACGGAGCGTCCGTCGTGAAGCCTCGCACGCTCATTCGAGACGCGATCGGGCGCTCGCGCGAGCGACGCCGACATCGACGCAAGCTTCGCAGGGTCCCGCCGCTTTCGGTGGTGCCCACGCTGCTCACGCTCGGCAATCTTCTCTGCGGCTTCGCGGCGATCCACTACGCGGCGCTTCCGATCGGCCCCAGCCAGATCTTCGGCTGGTCGACGCTCACCGTGGCCGGCGCCGTCATCTTCCTGGCGATGGTCTTCGACGCGCTCGACGGCACCGTGGCGCGACTCACGCGCTCCACGAGCGACTTCGGCGCCCAGCTCGATTCGCTCGCCGACATCGTGAGCTTCGGCGTGGCGCCGGCCTACATGATGATGCGGCTCGTGAGCCACTACTACGGTCCGGGCTGGTCCTCCGCCACCGGCGGCGGACTCAGCATCCTCGGGCCCGACGCGGACAACACCTACGCCAAGTTCGCCTGGGCGGTGGCGGCCATCTACGTGAGCTGCGCGGCGCTGCGACTGGCCAGGTTCAACGTGGAGACGCCGTCGCCGGCGGACGAGGATCATCGCTCGTTCCGCGGCCTGCCCTCCCCGGGCGCGGCGGGAACCGTTGCCAGCCTCATCGTGCTGCATCAGCACCTGCTCGTGAAGATCTACGGCGAGTCCGCGCCGCCCGAGTTCGCGCCGGCATCGTCGCTCCTGATTCCGCTCGTGACCGCGCTCTGCGCGGTGGCGATGGTGAGCCGCATGCGCTACGCGCACATCGTGAATCGATACCTGCGCGGGCGCCGCAGCTTCCGCTACGTCGCGATCCTGGTCGTGCCGATCGTGGCGGCGATCCTCTGGCTCCAGGTGACCATGGCGATCGCGTTCGTGCTCTACTCGTTGAGCGGACCGTGGAACTCGCTCGTGCGCCGATCGAAACCGCCGATTCCGCCCGCCGGCGCGATTCCCGAGAGCGCGGGAGGTCCGCTGCCGTGAATTCGAAGTCCCGCGCGACCGAGTCGACGGGCGGATCGGCGCTCGATTCCGCGGCCGTTTCCGCGCCGAAGCGCGCCGGGTCCTTCGGCCGCTTCGGCGGCCGGCACGTTCCGGAGACGCTCGTACCCGCGCTCGAGGAGCTCGAAGCCGCCTACGCCGACGCGCGGCGCGATCCGGCGTTCGAGCGCGAGCTCGCGGAGTTGCTGCGCGATTTCGTGGGTCGCCCCACCGCGCTCACGCCCGCCGTTCGGCTCGCCGAGCACGCCGGCGGCGCCCGCATCTGGCTCAAGCGCGAGGACCTGGCGCACACGGGCGCGCACAAGATCAACAACACGGTCGGCCAGGTGCTGCTTGCGAAGCGCATGGGCAAGCAGCGCGTGATCGCCGAGACCGGCGCCGGGCAGCACGGCGTGGCCACCGCCACCGCGTGCGCGCGCTTCGGCATCTCGTGCGAGATCTACATGGGCGCCGAGGACGTGCGGCGCCAAGCGCTCAACGTCTTCCGCATGCGATTGCTCGGCGCCACCGTGAACGAGGTCTCCACCGGAAGCCGCACGCTCAAGGACGCCACGAACGAAGCGATGCGCGACTGGATGGGTTCCGTCGGGCGCACGCACTACGTGCTCGGCAGCGTGGTCGGGCCGCATCCGTTTCCGACGATCGTGCGAGACTTCCAAAGCGTCATCGGGCGCGAGTGCCGCGCGCAATGCCAGGAGCGCTTCGGGAAACTTCCCGACATGATCGTGGCGTGCGTCGGCGGCGGTTCGAACGCGGCGGGAATCTTCGCGCCGTTCATCGGCGACCCGAGCGTGGCGCTCGTGGGCGTCGAAGCGGGCGGTCGAAGCGATGCACCGGGAGAGCACGCCGCGTCTCTCTCGCACGGCACGCCGGGGATCCTGCACGGCTCGCGCAGCTACGTGCTCCAGGACGAATCGGGTCAGACCGCGGAGGTGCACAGTTGCTCCGCCGGCCTCGACTATCCGGGCGTGGGTCCCGAGCACAGCGCGTGGAAGGATTCGGGCCGCGTGCGCTATCTCACCGTGCGCGACGACGAGGCGCTGGCGGCGTTCGACCTGCTGGCGCGACTCGAAGGCATCATTCCCGCGCTCGAGAGTTCGCACGCGGTCTTCGCGGCGATCTGCCTGGCGAAATCACTTCCGCGCGGCGCGAATCTCGTGATCAATCTCTCCGGTCGCGGCGACAAGGACGTGAACGAGGTGATTCGCCTCAGGGGCGCGACGAAGTAGGCGCGGGCGGCGACTCGCCCGGTTTCGGCGAGGGCGCGGGCGGCGACTCCGGCTTCGACTCCGGCCCGTTCGCCCCGTCGGCGCCCTTCGCGCCGTTCGCAGCCGCGGCCGGCGCCTTCAATCCCCACAGCTTCGTGACGCCGCCATCGGGGTGATTCCCCGCCGGATCGTCGGGCACGAGATCGATCGCGAGCGGGCGGTGATCGCTCGCGTAACGCTCGGGGGGCGGATCCGTCTTCCAGTTCCAGCCGCTGCCGGGATCGAAGGTGGCCATCACGAAGAAGCTGCGATCGACGGCATCCTCCTCGAGCCCCTTGCTCATGAAGATGTAGTCGATCACGCGACCGCTTGCATGCGTCACATAGCTGTCGCGCGGCTGATTGCGATCGAAGCGCTTCTCCCACGCGTTGTGCAGCCCGCCGTGCCCGGGATCGAGATAGACCTTCACGCTCTTCTCGCTCGGCGAGCCGTTGAAGTCGCCGAGCACCGCGATGTTCGCGTTCGGATCCTCCGCGAGACGCTCCTTCACGAACGAGATGGTCTGCAGCGCCTCGGCTTCACGCTGGAACGCGAACTCCTTGCCGCCGGCCTTGTGGTGCATCACGAAGAGATCGAGCACATATCCCGACGGCGTGCGCACCTGCACGAAGAGCGGACTGCGCTGGTACTTGACGCCGCTTCCTTCGCGCGGCGAGCTCCAGCCCTCGCCGGTGCGGCTCGCCTGCGTCCTGGTGAGATCGGCATCGGGCCAGACCTTGGCGTGCACGATCGGAAAGCGGCTGAGCACCCCCTGCTCCACGCCGCGCGGGTAGCCGACGTCGAGCGCCGCGGTGTGCTCGTATCCCATGCCGGAGAGTTCCTGGTCGCGGAACCAGCGGAGCGCCTCCAGGCTCTCGACCTCCTGGACGCAGAGCACGTCGGCGTTCAGCGCCCGGATCGCCTCGCCGAGCGCGGCGCGCCGCGACGCCGGCACCTTCATCGCGAGATCGTCGACCTCGCCGCTGAGCGCCGGATCGTCGACCTCGTCGAAGAGATTCTCCAGGTTGTAGCTGGCCAGCCGCAGCGTGCCGTCGCGCTTGGCACGCGGCGCGGGGATTCCGTAGCGCACGGCGGGCTCTCGCTTCGACGGCGGCGGATCGACCTGCGGTGCGGAGCGCGACGCGGGCGGAGCGGACGGCGGCGGCGTCTGCGCATCGATCGTCGTGGACGGAGGCGTCGATCGCGGCGCGGATGCGATCAGCAGCGGCAGCGGCGCGCTGACGATCGCCACGAGTGCGGCGGAGCGGACGAACGAGGCGAAGCGCGGCGTGCGTCGGGGCATGGGCGAATGGTAGCGGACGATCCCGCTTCCCCGCCCTATTCTCACTTCGCGTGGCATCGAGACCTCGAAGCAGCCGCCGTCGCTTCTTCGACTACCTGGCGATCGTGCGCGAGCGCCGCCGACGGCGTGGCACGACGGTGGCCCGCGACGGCTCGTCGCGATCGACGCATCGGAATCGATCGGCGCCGGCGCTCGTTCGCGCGTTCCTCGCGCGCCTGCGCGGCCATCGGGGCACGCTCGCGTTCGCGCTCGGCACGCTCACGCTCTCGACCGCGCTCGGGCTGCTTCCTCCCGCGGCGACGAAGTTCGCCGTCGACAACGTCTTCCTCGGCCAGCCGCTTCCGGAGCCGATCTCGTCGTGGACGCCCGCATGGCTGCTCGACGATCGCGCCGCGATTCTCGCGGCGCTTGCGATCGCGGTCGCGGGAATCTCGATCGTGCGCTCGCTCGTTCACCTGGTGGGGCGCTGGCAGGCCACGCGCGTGTCGAAGCTGCTTCAGTCGGTGGTGCGGCGCGAGGTCTTCGAGCACGCGGTGCGGCTGCCGCTGCATCGCGTGCATGCGCTGAAGGCGGGCGGCATGTCGAGCCTGCTGCGCGACGACGCCGGCGGCGTGGGGGAACTGCTCTTCAGCCTGCTCTACAACCCATGGCGCGCGCTCATCCAGCTCGTGGGAATCCTGGCGATTCTGGCGGTCACCGACTGGCGGCTGCTGCTCGGCTCGGCCCTGCTGCTGCCGATCCTCTGGTTCTCGCACCGCGCATGGATCGGGCGCATCCGGCCGATTCACCGCGACGCGCGAGCGCAGCGCAGCGAAGTGGACGGCCACGCGGCGGAGACCTTCGGCGGCCTGCGCGTGGTGCGAGGATTCGCGCGCGAACGCAGCGAGGCGTCGCGCATCGCGGCGGGCAATCACCTCATGTCGCGGCAGGAGCTGCTCGCATGGTGGTGGAGCCGCGGCATCGAGCTGGCGTGGGAGATGCTCGTGCCCATCGCCAGCGCGCTGCTGCTTTTCTACGGCGGGCGCCAAGTGCTGGCGGGAACGCTCACGCCCGGAGATCTCATTCTCTTCCTCACCTATCTCGTGATGCTGCTCGGGCCGATCGAGGCGCTCGCGATGAGCGCCGCGTCGTTCCAGACGAATCTCGCCGGTCTCGATCGAGTGCTCGATCTTCTCGAGGAGCCGCGCGAACTTCCCGATCGGGCGGGCGCGATCGAGCTCGATCCGCCTCGCGTGCGCGGCGAGGTCGAATTCGACGACGTCTCGTTCCGCTACCCGGGCGGCGCGGACTTCGTGCTGCGCGGCGTCTCGTTCCGGGTGAAGCCGGGTTCGCTCGTGGCCCTCGTCGGCGCCAGCGGCGCCGGCAAGACGACGCTCTGCAATCTCGTGGCGCGCTTCTTCGATCCGACCTCGGGTTCGATCCGACTCGACGGCATCGACCTGCGGAACATCACGCTCGCGAGTCACCGGCGGCTGCTCGGCATCGTGGAACAGGACGTCTTCCTCTTCGACGGCACGATCGCCGAGAACATCGCCTACGGCGCGCGGGACTCGAGTCCCGCGGCCATTCGCGCCGCCGCGAAGGCGGCGGCGCTCGACTCGTTCATCGACTCGCTGCCGGAGCGCGAGCAGACGGTGATCGGCGAGCGCGGCGTGCGGCTTTCCGGCGGGCAGCGCCAGCGCGTGGCGATCGCGCGCGCCATCCTGGCGGACCCGCGCCTGCTCATTCTCGACGAGGCCACGAGCAACCTCGACACGGAGAACGAGCGCCGCATCCAGGAGGCGATCGCCCTGCTCGTGCGGGATCGCACCACCTTCGTGATCGCGCATCGGCTGAGCACGGTGGCGCACGCCGATCGCATCATCGTGCTGCGGGGCGGGCGCGTGCTCGAGACGGGCACGCACGCGGAGCTGCTCGCCGCGGGCGGCGCGTACCGCGACATGGTGGCGGCGCAGACCGCGACTCCCGAGCGGCCGCGAGCGATGGCGGAGAAGGGCGCAGGCGACGGCGCCGGAATCGACGCGGGCGCCGACGCCGCCGACGCTCAGGCCCAGGCGCGGGACGAACAGTCGACGACGGAACCGTCGACGACCGCGTAGATGCGATCGCCGCCGTCGGGCACCACGCGCACGCCGCGGCTGAAGAGCGTGAAGGCGGGCAGGATCGCGCGGCGCACGCCGATCACGAAGCACGGAAGCTCGACGCGATCGATGCGGCCGTCGAGGCGCACCATCGGGTGAAGGTGGCCGCCGAGCGCGTAGCCGGCGGCGCTCGGCCTGGCATCGTGAAGGTGCACGAACGGCGGATCGAGCACGGCGGCGGCGCGGCGCGTCACGCGCCAGGACGACGGCAGTTCGGGCACGAGCTCGTCGTGATTGCCGGGCACGAGATCGAGTTCGCCGCCGACGCGCTCGCGCCAGCGAGTCACGGCGTCGACCACCTCGGCGCTCAGGCCTCGCGCCGCGTGCACGAGATCGCCGAGAACGACGACGCGGCGCGCTTCGTGCCGATCGATGAGACGCTCGAGCCGCGCCAGCGTTTCGTCGAGCACGCCGCGCGGCATCGGCACGCCGAGGTCGAGCAGCGCCTCCTCCTTGCCCAGGTGCAGGTCCGCCACGAGCAGCGTCGATCGACGCGGCCACCAGATCGCTCGCTCGGGAAGCAGATGCAGCCGCTCGCCTCGGATCGGCACGACGATCTCGCCGATGGTGGCCGCCGCGCTCTGCACGAGGCGGCAGCCTACGCCAGCGCCGCCTTCTCGCGCAGCAGCGCCCGCAGGCGATCGCCGAGCGTCTCGGTGGACAGCATGCTCGTTCCGACCCGCGCGGCGACGAGCGGTAGCGAGAGCGGTCCCGGCCGCGAGCGTTCGACGATGCGCAGCGGCTCGCTCGCCAGGCGCCGCAGCGTGCCCGCGAGCCGGTCGTCCTCGAAGTGTCGGTCGAGCACTTCGCGCTCCGCCTGCCGGAGCAGCGGATGATCGGGCTCGAAGGTGCGGAAGACCTGCTCGATGAGCGTGGCTCCCGCCTGCACCTGGCGTCCGCTGCGCTCGGCGCGGTGATCGCGCTGCTTCACGAGCCCCGCCACGCGCGCGATCTCGCGG
>VGXK01000114.1 GCA_016873355.1 Phycisphaerae bacterium
GTTGGCGCCGGAGAACGAGGAAGCGCGAAAGCAGTACTCCGATCTCTTCATCGCCAACTACCTGACGATCAACCTGCTCGACGAGATCAAGCGCATCGGCGGCGTGGGCGACGCCAAGATCTTCCCCGCGATGGATTACAGCATCCGGGTCTGGCTCGACCCGGATCGCCTGCGCGCACGCGGCCTCACCACCATGGACGTGATGAACTCGCTGCGCGAGCAGAACGTGCAGGTGGCGGCGGGTCAGATCGGGCGCCCGCCGATTCCCACCGGACAGGCATTCCAGTACACGATCTCCGCGCTCGGACGCCTCGCCACCGTCGAGGAGTTCGAGGACATCATCATCACCGCGGAAGGCAATCGCATCGTGCGCCTCAAGGACGTGGCGCGCGTGGAGCTCGGCGGCAAGAGTTACGACATCCTCACGCGCTACGAGCAGGTGCCGGCGGCCGCGATGGTCGTCTACCAGGCGCCGGGCGGCAACGCGGTGGCGGTGGCGGAGCAGGTCAACGCGCTGCTCGAGCACAAGGGGAAGTCGCTGCCCAAGGGACTCAAGTTCGACACGATCTACGACACGAGCAAGTTCGTGCTCAGCGCGATCGAGGCCGTGGAGCACACGTTCCTGGAAGCCGTGGTGCTCGTGCTCATCGTGGTCGTGGCGTTTCTCGGCAGCATCCGCACCAGCTTCATTCCGCTCGTGGCGATTCCGGTGTCGATCATCGGCACCTTCTTCGTGGCCAAGCTGCTCGGCTTCTCCGTGAACCTGCCGGTGCTCTTCGGCATGATTCTCGCCATCGGCATCGTCGTCGACGACGCGATCGTGGTCGTCGAGAACGTGGAGCGCGTGATGCACGAAACGCATCTGCCGCGCAAGAAGGCCACCGAGAAGGCGATGAACGAGGTGGTCGGCGCGGTGGTGAGCATTTCGCTCGTGCTCATGGCGGTGTTCGTACCGACGGCGTTTCTGCCGGGAATCAGCGGCCAGCTCTTCCGGCAGTTCGCGCTGACGATCGCGGTGAGCACCTTCTTCAGCGCCGTCTGCGCGCTGACGCTGAGCCCCGCGCTCTGCGGCATCATGCTGAAGGAGCACAAGCCGGGACAGAAGCCCAACTGGTTCGTGCGCGGCTTCAACAAGGTCTTCGACGCGATCAGCGGCGCGTACGCGGGCATGGTGCGGTTCCTCATCCATCCCGCCGTGATCGTCTTCTCGCTCGGCGCGTTCGCGCTGTCGGGCGTGGCCACGGTGTGGAGCTTCACGCAGGTGCCGACGGCCTTCGTGCCCGTCGAGGATCGCGGTCTGGCGCTCATCGAAGTGTGGCTGCCGGACTCGGCGAGCCAGGAGCGCACGCTCGCCGCCCTCGGCAAGGTGGAGCAGATCGTGGCGGACACGCCCGGAGTGCGGAACTACACCTCCATTCCCGGCTTCTCGCTCATCAACAACAACGGTTCCAACTACGCGCTCGTCTTCATCGGGCTCGACGACTTCGAGACGCGCGCGGAGAACGGGCGCTCGCTGAGCGTGATCCTGCGGGATCTCTCCACCAGGACCGCCGCGATTCCCGACGCGCTCTGCATCGTCTTCTCGCTGCCGGCGGTCGACGGCGTGGGCAACGCCTCCGGCTTCGACCTGCGCCTCCAGGATCGCGGCGAGCTCGGCCGAGTCGCCATGGGCGAAGTGGTGGCGCGATTCGTGGCCGACGGGAACTCTCAATCCAAGCTGCGCGGCGTGAACAGCGCGTTCCGAGCCGCGGTGCCGCAGCTCTTCGCCGACATCGATCGCGAGAAGGTGAAGAAGCTCGGCATTCCGCTCAACGACGTCTTCCAGACGCTCTCGGGATACCTGGGCTCCGCGTACATCAACGACATCAATCTCTTCGGGCGCACCTGGCAGGTGACGCTCTCGGCCGACAGTCGATTCCGCATGGTGAAGGAGGATGTGGCGCGGCTCGAAGTGCGCAAGCCCGACGGACAGATGGTGCCCATGGGAGCCGTCGCGACGATCGATGAATCGATGGGGCCCGACCGCGTGATTCGATACAACCTCTTCCCCGCCGCGGTGGTGCAGGGTCAGCCGGCGCCCGGCGTTTCGTCGGGCGAGGCGCTTGCGGTGGTCGAGGACATGGCGGCGAAGGTCCTGCCTCCCGGCATGGCATACGAGTGGACGGCGCTCTCCTATCAGGAGAAGCAGGTCGGCAACCAGGCGATCATCGTCTTCGCCATGGCGCTGCTCATCGTCTATCTGATCCTGTCCGCGCTCTACGAGAGCTGGATCACGCCGCTTGCCGTCATCCTTTCCATTCCGCTCGCGGTGCTCGGCGCCATGGCCGGCCTCATGTGGCGCGGCATGGACAACAACATCTACACGCAAGTGGGCCTGGTGCTGCTCGTGGGTCTCGGCGCCAAGAACGCGATTCTCATCGTCGAGTTCGCGAAACAGAATCGTGTGAACGGCATGAGCATCACGGAGTCGGTCGTCGTCGCGTCACGGCAGCGCATGCGGCCGATTCTCATGACCGCGTTCGCGTTCATTCTCGGCGTCTATCCGCTCGTGTTCGCGGTGGGCGCGGGCGCCGCGAGCCGGCAGGCGATCGGCACGAGCGTCTTCTTCGGCATGATCGGGAACACCTTCCTCGGCTTGATCTTCACGCCGGTGCTCTTCTGCGCCATCCAGTGGGCGTCGGAGAAGCTCTTCGGTCCGCCGAAGCCGATCGAGGGAAGCGAGCCGGCGGCGCCGGCGCCCGCGCCCGTGCCCGCGCACTAGAGCGGTGACGACTCAGGCGTAGCGAGCTGGCGTTGGCGAGACGAGTGTGGCAAGGAGGGCGAAGCAGGCGGATCTTGAGGATCCGCCGATGGAGCCCGACGATGCCACACGATGTCGCAGCCCGCCAGATCGCCACGAATGAGGAGGAACCGCTCTAGTCGGTCGCGCCGAGACACTCCTCCCGAACAGGCGCTCACGCGATCGGGTGGACCGTCCGGCTCGATGGCGACGCGCCGACCGGTCGTGGATTCAGTGCGTTCGGCTCAGCACGAGCACGGAACGGTCGTCCTCGAGCGCCACGCCGCCGGCGGCGAGGTCGACCTTGCCGAGAATGTCGCTCGCGAGCGCGGCCGAACCGTCGGGCCCCGCCCGCACGATCGCTTCGAGTCCGTCGATTTCGAGTCGCTGCACCTGCTTCGCGTCGCGATTCGAGGCGCCGTTGCGCGAGCGAATCGTCGCTTCCGTCAGGCCGTCGGTGTAGAGCACGAGCGAGTCGCCGGGCTCGAGCTGGGACTCGAAGGCTTCGGGCTCGAACTCAGGGACGACGCCGAGCGGAAGTCCGGGGCCGCCGATCCTCGTGACTCGACGCGTACCGGCCGCGACGGCGCTCGAAGCGACGCCTCCCGCCGCACCGCCCGAAACGCGAAGCGCCGGCGGATGCCCGGCGATCACCGCGTGCACGCGCCCGTGCGCATCCGCGTGCACGATTGCCGCGGTCACGAACATGTCGGGTTCGGTCAGCGCGTGCAGCACGCGGTTGAGCTCACAGGCGATGTCCTTCACGAGACGGCGTCCGTCGACGGCGCCGCGCGCCTGGTGGGGGGCGACGCCCGCGCCCGCGTCGCGCCCGGCGCCGAACGCACCGAGGGCACGGTCCCGCGCCGATTCGATCGTGGCCTTCACCATGGCCATGACCACGCCCGCGCGCACGCCGTGTCCAGAGACATCCGCCACCGCCGCTTCGATCGATCCGTCGGGCAGCGCCACCGCGTGCAGCACGTCGCCGCCCATCGCGCCGCTCGGGCGCGACTCCGCCGCAAGCTCGTAGCCCTCCGACGCGATGGCGATCGACGGCACCAGGTGCCGGTGAATCTGCGCCGCCAGGTCCATCTCGGTGGCCATCGAGATCGCGCGCCGCGCATAGCCGACGATCACCACGCAGAAGCACGCGTAGCCGATCGCGATGCAGGCGACCGAAAGCAGCCCGACGGAATCGAGTCCTGAGGAACGCACGCCGTAGCGACCGAGCAATCCGGTGGGAACGATGAATGCCACGACAAGCTGCGCCGGAAGCGCCACGAAGAACCATTTCACCGAGAGGATTCCGCCCATCGCCCAGAAGACGGCGCAGATCCCGGAAAGCACGAACGCCAGCGCCACGGTGCTCCACGGCGCTTGTTCTCCGGTTCGCAGCGTCATGAACATGAGCGGCGCAAAGGTGAGGAAGACGCCACCGAGGAAGATCAGCGTCGGCACCGGCGCGGTTCGGAACCCGAAGTTGAGTCGGCGGGCGGTCGTGCCGTGCTCGGGCGCCATGCCCTCACTCTCGCCGGTGCGCACGATCCCTGCAAGTGGCGTCGTCGCGGCTGCGCCCGCGCGACGGCGGCGCAATCGCCGCTACATTGCACGCCATGCCCGGCCCGCTCCACGGCAAGGTGGCGATCGTGACCGGCGGAGGCTCGGGAATCGGCCGCGCCACGGCGCTTCGATTCGCGCACGACGGCGCCGCGGTCGTCGTCGCGTCGCGGCGCATCGACGCGTGCGCCACCGTCGCGAGGGAAATCGAATCGATGGGCGGCCGAGCGCTTCCGATTGCCGCCGATGTCACGCGAGGCGATCAGGTGAAGGCGATGGTCGAGCGAACGGTCGAGGTCTTCGGCGGCCTCGACATCGCGTTCAACAACGCGGGCACCGGCGGCACCGGCGATCTCGTCGACTTCAGCGAAGCCGACTGGGACCGCATCCTCGACACGAACCTCAAGGGCGTCTGGCTCTGCATGAAGCACGAGATCCCGGCGATGCTTTCGCGCGGCGGCGGCGTGATCGTGAACAACTCCTCCGCCGCCGGTCTCGCCGGCCACGGCATCGCCCCGATCTACGCGGCGAGCAAGCACGGGGTGATCGGCCTGACCAGTTCGGCTGCGCTTCAGTACGTCAAGCGCGGCATCCGCATCAACGCGGTGTGCCCGGGCGTGATCGGCACGCCGATGGTGGAGCGCGCGAGCGCTCGCGAGTCCGCCGGGCTGAAATGGTTTCTCGACAAGCAGCCCGGCGGCGCCGCGGGTCGACCCGAGCAGGTGGCCGACGCGGTCGCGTGGCTCTGCTCCGACGGCGCCAGCTTCGTCACCGGCACCGCGATTCGCGTGGACGGCGGAATGATCTCGGGCTTCTGGTAGCCGCTTCGGAAGCGGCCATCGCGCGGCGAATCGTGGATCCGCCGCGCGATGCGGGCACGCGCCCGAGCGCCGTCCTCCTCCCGCTCACCGACGCCGCCGACGCGTGATCGCGGCCGCGCCCACGAGCGCGAGCGCCGCGGGGGCCGGAATCACGATGATCTGATCCTGGTGCTGGCCGCTCGAGAGTCCCACGAGCTGCACGCCGCTCGAGTCGACCGTGCCGATCGCGCCGAAGAGCGACGAGAGGTGCGACATGAGCGTGGCGGAGAATGCGTCGCCGTTGGTCTTGGTCGCGGAGAATCCGCCCGCGGTGATGTCGAGCGCGTGGCCGTCGGCCGAGTCGTCGAAATCGACGAGCACCTCCCAGAGCGCAAGCTGGAACGCCGCCGCCAGCGCGTTCGCCGTCGAATCGAGCAGCTGCGAACCGCCCGCGTACGCGTAGAGATCGCGGATCGCGTTCGCCTTCGCCGCGCCCATCGGAGAACCGCTCGGCAGAAAGTCGACCGTGACGATCTCGAACGGATTGAACGAGCCGGAAACATGCTGCGAGAGGTCGGTGCAGAAGGTGATCCACGATCCGTCGATCGAGGAGCCGCCCGAGATGGTCTGGTGGATCTGTCCCGCGAACGCGTTCCCGTTGAAGAGGGCGCTCGTGATCTTGACCTGCGATCCGGCCCCGGTGCCGTCGTAGCGCATGCTCACGGTTTCCGCGGTGGCCGCATGCACGAAGATCGTCAACACGACTCCCGCCACAAGTCCGAATCGAATTGCCCGGCCGATGCTCATGTCTTCACTCCTTCACGGCTGCTCGCCTCGTTCGCAAACCGCTCGCGAACGCGATCGAGCCGCGAACATGCCCCGGGCGCGGAGGGAAGCGAGCGGCCGGGCGCGGCGCGCGCGTCGATGCGGTCGTTGATGCCGCCTTTGCCGAGCGAACCGGCGCACTGCGGACCGCACGGCCCAGCGTCCCATTCGGATATCGCGGGTTGCGCAGCCGTTGCGGGCCATTCGCCGCCATCGCTCACGAAGCGACTGCGCGGGCGTATGTGGGGATGCGACCGTCCTTCGCGGGACGGAGGCCACTCATGAATCGAATCACGAACGACGACACGACCCCCAATCGCCCCACCTCACCGCTGCGCTTCGCCTTGATCGGCACCGTGGCGCTGGTGGCGGCGCTTTCCAACGGCGCTCGCGCCGACCTCATCAACGACATTCCCGACGGCTACGCGGTGCGCAGCCAGGGCTCGGTGAGCGTCGGCGCGAACGCCCGCATCGCCGGCTCGCTTGGTGCGGCCGGAAACGCGAGCCTCGCCAACGGCGCGGTGGTGACCGGAGATCTCTCGACCGGCACTCCGTACTCGTGGCACACGCCGTCGATCGGCGGGCTGCCGAGCGCCGGCTCGACGAACGTGAACGTCGCCAAGAACGGCTCGCTCGCGCTCGACGCCGGCATCTACGGCAAGTTCACGAGCGGCTCGAGCGCCACGCTGACGCTCACTGCGGGTGAATACGTCTTCTCGAGCTTCGATCTGGCGAAGGCGGGACGGCTGCTTGCCGACACGAGCACCGG
>VGXK01000115.1 GCA_016873355.1 Phycisphaerae bacterium
GAAGCCGCAGGGCGGCGTGAACGCGCCGTCGGGCGAGAGCGCGAGCGCGGCTCGCGCCGGCGCGGGCTCCGCTTCGAGCGGCACGCTGCCGAACGCCGCCGGGAGCGCGGACGCGCCCGCGGCCGACGGCGGCGCAACGATCGACGTGGTCGAGGCCACGATCACGGAGAATCCCGACGGCTCGGTCGTCGTCACCGGAAGCGAGCTCGTCGTGTCGACGCCGAAGCGCGACGAGGAAGCTCCCGCGACTCGCGCGTCGATCGAGTCGGCGGCGAATCGAGCGGAATTCGCGGATCTCGAGTCGATCTGGGAGGCGGTCAAGCTCGAGCCGCTCGCCGATGCGGAACTCGGCGTGCTTCGCGAGCGATACGCGGAACTCGTCACGCGGCCGAACGTGGCCGGCGACATCCGCCAGATGTCGAAGGCGCGCATGGAGCAGCTCGGAATCAAGCTTGCCGTGCAGGAACGGATGATGACGCTCGAGCGGCTTCGCGAGCAGCGAGGACAGGATCTCGACCGCATCCGCGCGATCGCGATCGCGCTCGAGGCGCGGAGCGACTACGACGCGGTCGGCATTCTCAACGCGAGCACGGTCTTCGACGGCAAGCGCCTGCCGGCGCTCTACCGGCTCCAGGATCCCGCCGTCGGCCAGGTGATCGCGTACGTGGCGCCGAAGGAGGACTTCGAGCTCGCCACGATGCTCGGCGTGCTCGTGGGCATGCGCGGCGACAAGCGCTACGACGAGGCGCTGCGCGTGAACGTGATCGAGCCGCGCACCGTGGACATTCTCACGCAGCGGCGGGATCCGCAGGTGATCGATCCGAATGCGCCGACGGGCGCAACGCAGGGAACGGTCGGATCCGCGACGAGTTCGGGTTCGGTCTCGGATTCGAGCGCGACTCCCACGCCCGATTCGAGCACCGTTCGGTACGCGCCGGTGCCGCCGGACGCGCCGTGACGCGCTCATCGCTTTACTTTGCGGCGTCGGTGCGGTAGACCCGTGCGAGTTCCTGGGGCGTTAGCTCAATTGGGAGAGCGCCGCCTTTGCAAGGCGGAGGTTACCGGTTCGATCCCGGTACGCTCCACTTCAGCCGCTCGCCGCTGAACCACCGGGCCCGCACGATCGCCGCCACGCACGCGGTCTCGATGCGAAGAATGCAGGTGCCGAGCGACGCGAGCACCGCGCCGGCGGCGCCGCACTCGGCGATCTCCCGATCGGTGAATCCGCCCTCCGGTCCCACGAGGATCGTCAGCGGCGAGTCGTCCACGAATCTCGACAACGGCTCGCTCTCCGGATGCGCGATCGCCACCACGCCGGATCCGCGTCCGACCCCGCTTCGCACGGCGTCGAGCGGCGTGCTCGGCGGGAGCAGCTGCGGACATGCGGGGCGCTTCGCCTGCTTGCACGACTCCATGAGAATTCGCTCCGCGCGATCGCGACGGATCGACGAGGTCGGCACGACGCTGCGCTCGCAGTCGAGCGGAAGGATGCCGTCGACGCCGAGCTGCCCGGCCATGTCGAGCAGCGTGGACCAGCGATCGCCCTTGGGCACGGCGGTGGCAAGCGTGACGAAGGGTCGCGGCGGCTCGCACTCGAGCTGCCGCTCCACCGTGACCGCCACCGAGCCGTCGTCGGCTCGCTCCGACCCGAGCCGCGAGACGGCCACGCGACCCGATCCGTCGCAGAGCACGATCTCGTCGCCCGGCGAGAGTCGACGCGAACCGGTGGCGTGCTTCGCCTCGTCGCGCGCCAGCCACGCCCGAGCGCCCGCCTGCGGAAGCGGCCGCATGTGGAACCACGGCGCGCCCGGCGGCGGCGCGAGATGGCTCATGATCGATCTCCGGCGCCGATCGGTCGATGGACATCGAAGCGGAGCAGCTTCGATTCGAGCGCGAACTCGCGGTCGGGCCCAAGCGGCGGCGCGTGCTGCGGGCGCTTCACGACCACGCGCTTCCGCGCGGCGCGGCGCGACATCTCGAGCAGCTCCCCCGCGTCCGCGTCGTCGCCGGCGATCGACGCGAGGAACTGCATCTCCTTGGGCGCGAGCGCGCTCTCGCGCCGCTTCGGCGGGAACATGGGGTCAAGATAGATCGCGTCGGGGCGATCGTGCTCGCCGAGCGACGCAAGGAATCTGCGCGAATCCCCTTCGACGAGGCGCATGCGCGCGGCGGCCGCGGCGTCGATCGCCGCGGCTCGTTCGAGCGCATCCGCGAGCAGCGCCGCGACCACGGGCACGCGCTCGAGCACGGTCACGGAGCGACCCGCGAGCGCCATCCGCCACGCGTCGACGCCGAGTCCGCCCGTCGCGTCGATCACGGAATTCGAGTCGCCGAGCGCGCGCACGAGCGCCGATCCGCCGCGACGCGACGCGGGCTTCGGCCAGTTCGCCCAGACGCCGCGACCGGGCGGATGCTCGGGCGCCCTCGCCTCGAGATGGCCGTCGTGCCGCGAGAGCACGACCTCGCCGGGAGCGGGCGGTCGGTAGCGCATCGCGTGCATTCTCTACACTGCGACGCATGCCCGCATCCACCGGCCGTGGTCGAGACGCGACGGGTCCGCAGAGTGCCGGCGTCGGCGGCGCCCGATCGGACGGCGGCGCCCAGTCGGGCGCGACGGCCGCTCACGCGCCGCCGATCGCCCCCGTCTACGGCAACGTGCTCGAGATGATCGGCAACACGCCGATGCTCGAGCTCAAGCGCATGGATGCGGGACCGTGCCGCCTCTTCGTGAAGCTCGAGAACCAGAACCCGGGCAATTCGATCAAGGATCGCATCGCGCTCACGATGATCGCGGCCGCGGAGAAGAGCGGTCGATTGAAGCCCGGCGGCACGATCGTCGAGGCGACCGCCGGCAACACGGGACTCGCGCTTGCGCTCGTCGCGGGACAGAAGGGCTACCGGCTCATCGTGGTCGTGCCCGACAAGATGAGCGACGAGAAGATCAGCCACTTGCGCGCGATGGGCGCCGAAGTGGTGCTCACGCGTTCCGACGTGCAGAAGGGCCACCCCGAGTACTACCAGGACGTCGCGGAGCGAATCTCGCGCGAGCGCACGAACTGCTTCTACGTGAACCAGTTCGGCAACGAGGCGAATCCGGAAGCGCACTTCACGACCACCGGCCCCGAGATCTGGCAGCAGATGGAGGGCAAGGTCGATGCGTTCGTGGCCGGCGTCGGAAGCGGCGGCACCGTGGCGGGCGTCGGCAGGTTCCTCAAGGAGCGCAATCCCAGGTGCGAGATCGTGCTTGCGGATCCCGTCGGCTCGATTCTCGCGCCGCTCGTGAACGACGGGAGGACGATCGAGCCGGGAAGCTGGCTCGTCGAAGGCATCGGCGAGGATTTCGTGCCCAGCATTCTCGATCTCGAGATTGTCGACACCGCGTACGCCATTCCCGATTCGGAGGCCTTCCACACCGCGCGCGAGCTGCTGCGCCGCGAGGGGATTCTCGCCGGTTCGAGCGTCGGCACGCTGCTCGGCGCGGCGCTGCGCTACTGCCGCGAGCAGAAGTCGCCGAAGCGCGTGGTGAGCCTCATCTGCGATTCCGGCGCCAAGTACCTGAGCAAGATGTTCAACGACTTCTGGATGATCGACAACGGATTCATCGATCGTCCGAAGCATGGAGATCTGCGCGACCTCATCGCGCGGCGGCACCTCGAAGGCGAGGATTTCACGGTGAATCCCGAGACGCCGGTGCTCCAGGTCATCAAGCGCATGCACCTCTACGGCGTGAGCCAGATGGCGGTGGTCGACGAGCACGACAAGGTCGTCGGCATCATCGACGAGAGCGACGTGCTGCTCGCCCTCACGCACGACGCCAAGAGCAACACACGCCGCCATGTCCGCGAATTCATGACGAGCAGGCTCGAGACGGTGCGCCCGGATCTGTCGGTCGATTCGCTTCTGCCGATCTTCCGCGCCGACCGCGTGGCGATCGTGGCCGACGACAAGCACTTCTACGGCATCATCACGCGGATCGATCTCATCAACTACTGGCGGCGGCAGCTGCTCTGATCGGTGCCGGCGCGCGACGCGCGCCGGACAAGCGACGATGCTCGAGTCGAACGCGCTCAACTCGGTGCGAAGCGGATACGACCGCTGGGCGGCCGTCTACGACCATGATCTGAATCCGCTCGTGGCCCTCGAGGGTCCGCTCGTTCGCGCGGCGGTCGGCGATGCGCGCGGTCTTTCGGCGCTCGATCTCGGGTGCGGAACGGGCCGACATGCGCTCTGGCTCGCGGAGTCGGGTGCGCGCGTCACCGCGGTCGACTTCTCGCCGGGAATGCTGGAGCAGGCGCGGCGCAAGCCCGGCGCCCACGCCGTCGAGTTCGTGGTGCATGATCTGCACCGCAGGCTTCCGTTCGCCGATGGCGCGTTCGACCTGGTCGTCAGCGGACTCGTGCTCGAGCACCTTCGCAGCCTGGCCGAATTCTTCGGCGAGGCGGCACGAGTCACGCGGCGCGGTGGCCGCGCCGTCGTCTCCGGCATGCATCCGGCCATGTTCCTCAAGGGCTCGCAGGCTCGCTTCACGGACCCGCAGACGGGCGAACTGGTGCAGCCCGGCAGCGTGGAGCACTCGCTGGACGATGTCGTGTCGGCGGCGACGCGCGCGGGATTCCGCATGGCCGGCTCCGGCGAGTTCGCGCCGGACGCCGAGTTCGCCGCGCGCTTCCCTCGCGCGGCGAAGCACGTCGGCTGGCCGATGCTCATGCTCGTGCAGCTCGATCGCCCGTGAACGGGCCGCGGCGCACGCGCTCACCTCGGCGCTTCACGCGGCGACTCCCCCGTCGCCGCCGACTCGCACTTTCGAGCGACGACATGGAAGCCGTAGCAGAGCGTCTCGGATGAGTTCGTGTCGCGCCGGCTGAGGCGCTTCAGCGTGCGCAGGAGCAGCGCCATGCTCAGGAGGGCGAACGGTCCGGGGCGGCTCTTCGAGTACCGGGAGGCGATCGACGGAATCCGGTACATCTCCTGGGCGAGGAACTCGAAGTAGTTGCCGTTCGGCGTCAACTCGTCGATGCGCAGTCCGTGCTCCTTCATGTGGTGCTCGTACCAGTAGCGGCTGAACCCCGTGCAGAAGTGATACGGCGCGAAGTGCGTGAGCGAGCAGAAGGGCGCCGTCACGATCAGGCGGCCGCCCGGTCGAAGCAGCCGCGCAAACTCCCTGATCGCCAGTTCCGGGTGCGGCACGTGCTCGAGCACCTCCACGCACATGATCGCGTCGAAGGACGCGTCGGCTTCCGGGATCGACGCGATGTCGCAGACGAGGTCGAGCGCGCCGTAGTCGAAGTCGCCCGTCTGAAGTCCGGCGTTGTCGCCCGATCCGTCGTACTCGCCGAAGTCCTGCGAGACGTAGTTCAGGTGCGCGCAGAAGCGGCGGTAGCGCTGCGTGCCGGCGCCGGCGTCCAGGATCCGGCTGCCCGCGGGAACGGCCGCGAGCGTCGCTTCCAGCCAGCGCTCGCGCGAGCGCTCGTTCGAAATGCCGACATCCGGTCGAAGCGCGAGCAGCAGTTTCTTGAATCGCACGAGTTCGACGAGCGTACCGCGGGGCCGAGTTCGCACTACGCTCCGCGATTCCAATGGCGAATCAACCGCTTCACATGGCGTCGCGCTGCATTCACGGCGGACAGGCACCCGACCCGACCACCGGCGCCGTCATGCCGCCGATCTACACCTCGAGCACCTTCGTGCAGGAGAGTCCCGGCAGGCACAAGGGGTTCGAGTACAGCCGCAGCCACAACGCCACTCGCTACGCGTTCGAGCGCTGCCTCGGCAATCTCGAAGGCGCGGACATTCCCTACGACAAGGACGTCACCGGCGGATCGTTCGCGTTCGCGAGCGGGCTCGCCGCGACCGGCACGTGCCTCGAGTTGATGAACGCCGGCGCCACGATCCTCTGCATGGACGACGTCTACGGGGGCACGAATCGGCTGCTGAATCGCGTGCGCGCCCGCAGCATGGGACTCAAGGTGGTGCATTCGGATCTCACGAAGCCGGGCGAAGTGGAGCGCATGGCGAAGGAGCACCGCCCCGCCATGATCTGGGTGGAGACGCCCACGAATCCGACGCTCAAGATCGTGGATCTCGACGCCGTCGTCGCCGCCGGCCGCGCCTCCGGCGCGATCACGGTCTGCGACAACACCTTCGCCACGCCGATCCTTCAGCGTCCGCTCGAGCGCGGCTTCGACGTCGTGATGCACTCGACGACGAAGTACGTCGGCGGCCACAGCGACACGGTCGGCGGCGCGCTCTGCACGAAGCGCCCCGATCTCGCCGAGAAGCTGCGCTTCATGCAGAACGCGATCGGCTCCGTCATGGGTCCGTTCGACGCGTACCTGGGACTGCGCGGATTGAAGACGCTGCACCTGCGCATGCGGCGACACTGCGAGAGCGCGATGATGATCGCGAAGCATCTCGCGAAGCAGTCGAAGGTGGAGCGAGTGGCGTACCCGGGACTCGACGCACATCCGCAGCACGCGCTCGCGGCGAAGTTGATGCGGCTCGACGGCACGCCCGCCTTCGGCGGCATGGTCACGATCTTCCTCAAGGGCGGCATCAAGGAGAGCCGGCGCTTTCTCGAGGCGGTGAAGATCTTCGCGCTCGCGGAGAGCCTCGGCGGCGTCGAGAGTCTCATCGAGCATCCCGCGATCATGACCCACGCGAGCGTGCCC
>VGXK01000116.1 GCA_016873355.1 Phycisphaerae bacterium
GCCCGGCCCGATCTCGAGCCGGAATCCGATGAGCGGCTGATCCTTCGTGGCGCCGAGATCGCCCGTGAGATCGAAGCCGATGATCGACATGGAGAAGGGCGTCTCCGCGTTCTTCATGAGGATTCCGATGCCGAGCGCGCCTTCCGCGGCGCGAGCGCCGGGCACTTCGACGGGCTTGCCGAGCACCGGATCGTCGACCTCGCCGCCGAAGATCGGCGTGATGGTGATCGAGCGGCGCTCGAGCGAGCCGGCCAGGATCAGCTCGGGCGTAGGATCGTCGTTGTCGGGGTCGCTGTCGCGCTGCGGCGTCGAGGAGAGCACGTCGACTCGAAGTCGTCGCGTGCCGTCGGTGCCGAGCATGCGGCTCAGGCTGTAGCCGGCCAGCACGTCGAGCGAACTCTTCGCGTTGTCGCCGTCGACGTCGCGTCCGAGCGCGAAGTGAATCGGCGAACCGGGCTTGCCGAGCTGATCGTCGCTGACGAGTTCGAAATCGCCGCCGTCGGCGGGCGCGCTGTAGACGCGCGCCGACGAGACCTGCGCCAGATCCGCCGAGATCGCGTCCATCGTTCGCGAGCCGACGGAGAGGCTCTTCACCCACACGTCGTTGCGGAAGATGCCGCGCGTGACCGGGCCCGAGTCGTCGTAGAACTCGCCCGTCTGGTACGCGCTGATCACCGCCATCGAGGCGGGGGCCAGCGCGAGCACCGTCGCCAGCGCGGTGAGTCGCCTTGCATTCGCCGATCGTCCATGAGTGGTCCGCTTGTCCATGACGCGCGCTCCTCCGCACAACCTCGAGGAATCGCACGAAGCCGGATGCACCGTCCCGGTTCCGTGGTCGCGATCGGGGTGTCCGAGTCCCTGGTTCGCGATGGCCCCACTACGCCATGGGGCCGCTGGAACTGTGGAATTGATGGGCACTTGCGAACAGGCCCGGACCACCGCTCGACAAGATCCCGGTGACCTTGTGGCGATTGTCAGGCCCGTGCCGGGCTTCTCGGTCCATGATCGCGGACCGCGGTCTGGTCCTCGGACCCGGCATTCCGGCGTCGGCTGCGGAAGAAGCCTCGAAGCTGGGCCGCCGCCCGGAGGGCGAGCACGCCGCCGACCACCGGCAGCCGGTGGTTGAGGCGCGGGTCGATGGGAATCTCGTAGAGCGAACCGCACGCGCCCGCCTTGGGGTCGTGGGCCGCGAAGACGAGCCGCCCGAGCCGAGCGTTCACGAGCGCGCCGGCGCACATCGGGCACGGCTCGAGCGTCACCGCCATGCGGCACTCGTCGAGACGCCAGCTGCCGGCGCGCCGACCCGCGTCGCGCAGCGCCACCACTTCCGCGTGCGCGGTCGGATCGGAGTCACGCTCCCGCGCGTTCGCCGCCTCCGCCACGATCGAATCGCCGCGATAGACGACGGCGCCGACGGGAACTTCGCCCGCGCGGGCGCAGTGCCGCGCCAGCCGGAGCGCCCGCTCGAGCATGCGCAGGTCGATCTCGCCGAACCAGTCGTGGCGCCGGCGCACGCGCGACACGAGCGCTCGGCGAATGCGACGCTGGCGCCGCCGCCGCGAGTTCACGACGCGCTCCGGCCGCGAGTTCACGACGCGCTCCGGCCGCGGCCGAAGAGAATCTCCCGCGTGCGCTTGAGCACCGTTCCCTGCGCCACGGCGCTCGGCGGCGCCACGACCAGCAGGAACATGCCGAGCTCGTAGAGGCCGTAGAGCGGGACGGCAAGAAGGCCCATCGAGATCGGATCGCCCGTGGGCGTGATGAGCGCCGCGAGGATCGCGCAGACGAAGATCGCGTGCCGGCGGTGGCTTCGCAGCCATGGAAGCTCGACCACGCCCGCCCAGCCGAGCAGCAGGATCACGAGCGGAAGCTGGAACGCCACCGCCGTGCCGAGCATGAGCATGAGCACGAAGTCCAGGTACTCGCGAAGCCGGAACTGCTGCTCGAGCGGACCGCTCCGCCGCAGCGGAACCGTGAGCAGCTCCACGTGCGAGCCGTCTCCGACCGGCTGCGCGATCTGCAGTTCGTGATCGGGCGTGATCCACATCTGCCCGGGGAGCGGATGCTCCGGAGGCCTTTGGAGCAGCGGCACGGTGACCGGTCGATCGCCGATGTGGGCGGCGACGTCCGTCGAGGACGCCGGCGCCTTCGCGGCGTCGGGCGCCGACGCCTCGGACTGCGAGTCGCTCGGAGTCTCGAGCAGCGTGGCGTCCGGCCCGCCGAAGTTCACCAGGAAGGTGAGCATGATCGGCATCAGCACCCACTGGAGCAGCGCGAGCCCGAGCACCGTGAGCGCCGCGCTCATCGGCACGAGCAAGCGCACGAATCGCTTCTCCGACGCATAGAGCCCGGGCTCCACGAACTTCCAGAGCTGCCACAGGATCCACGGCGCGCTGAGCGTGAGCGACACCACGAGCGCCAGCTGCATGTCCGTCGAGATCGTCTCGACCGGATTGAGCACCTGCAGGCGAGGCGCCATGCCGCTGGCGCGCTGGGCGCGGAACGCCGGCTCGCAGAGGAACGCGCGGATCCACGGCGCGAAGAAGAAGGCGACGACGGCGAGCGGCAGCGGAATCGCCAGCGCCAGCAGGGTTCGGCGTCGAAGCTCGTCCAGGTGGTCGCCGATGCTCATGACGGCGCGCTCGTCCTCTCGCGGCTCGACGGTCACGGCGTCATGCTACGGTCGCGGCCGGAAGGCCGAAGAAACGCCGGGAATTCGAGTCGAGCGCACGGAAGAACGAGGGCTCCTCCTCGCCGCGAATGGACGCGAGCGCCCTCGCGACGAGCACGACGTTCGCGGGTCGATTCGGCCACGCCGAGCGGATCGGCTCGGGCGAGAGGAACGGCGCGTCGGTCTCCACCATGATTCGATCTCCAGGAACGAGCTTCGCCGCGGCCGCCACTTCGGGCGCGTTGCGGTAGGTCACGATTCCCGTGAAGCTGATCCACGCGCCGAGGTCGAGCACGCGCTTCGCCTCGGCCGGCGTTCCCGAGAAGCAGTGGAAGACGAAGCGATCTCGCGGGAGCCCCGACTCGGCGAGAATCGGCAGCAGATCGTCGAAGGCCTTGCGGCAGTGGATCACGATCGGCAGTTCGCGATCCTCGCGGCGCCAGCGCGAAATCCGATCGAGCTGCTCGTGCAGCACGCGATGCTGGAGGTCGAACGCCGGCTTGGCGTGATGTCGGTCGAGACCGAGCTCGCCCCAGGCCACGCACTTCGGGGATTTCGACGCCTCGCGCAGATCTCCCCAGTCGATCGGCTCGTCGCTGTAGAGCGGGTGGATGCCGGCGCTGTGCCACACTTCCGGGTGCGACATGGCCAGATCACGCGATCGCAGCGCGTCGGCGCTCGAGGTGCTGATCGTGATCGCAAGATCCACGCCCGCGTCGCGCATGCGGGCGATTTCCTCGTCGGCCCGGCCCTTGAAGTCGTCGAAGCCGAGGTGGCAGTGGGTGTCGATCACGCCTCGGACGCTAGCAGCCGCCGTGCCGCGGAGGGGCGGATGCGGCGCGGCCGGCGCCACCGGCCGCTGCGGCGCCGGCGCGACGGCCCGGGGACCTCGCGCCGCGCTTGGCCGCGTCGTTGAGATTTCCTCTCAACGCTGCGGATCCTTGACGCTGCGGAAGCGAGTCCCGTAGCATCTGCGTTCCGACTTTGTGAAAAAAGGCACGGAAGCCTCGTGACGCGACAGGACCCTCCGATCTCATGAGTCGATTCCTCTTCCCGCGCTGGTCGAATGCGCTGCTGCCCGCGCTGCTCGTGGTCGGCGCCGTGCTGCCGCTCTACGCGGTGATGTTCGTCGCGTACGGCCTGAGCCCGAAGACGCTCGAGGTCGGCTACATGCCGACGCAGCCGGTTCCGTACAGCCACGCGCTGCACGCCGGCACGCTCGGCATCGATTGCCGCTACTGCCACAACACGGTCGAGGAGAGCGGCTTCGCCGCGGTGCCGCCCACGCAGACCTGCATGAACTGCCACACGCAGATCCACGTGCAGAGCCCGAAGCTCGCGCCGGTGATCGAGAGCTACACGACGGGAATGCCCATCGAGTGGGTGAAGGTGCACAAGCTCGCCGACTACGCGTTCTTCAATCACTCGGCGCACATCAATCGAGGCGTCGGCTGCGTCGAGTGCCACGGGCGCGTGGATCAGATGGAGATCGTCTACCGCGTGGCGCCGCTCTCGATGGGCTGGTGCCTCGAGTGCCATCGCGATCCGGTCGATTCGCTGCGTCCGCACGGCGAGATCACGAACATGAGTTTCGACCAGCGCCGAGACATGACGCGCGAGGCTCGCGAAGCGCTTCAGCTCCAGTACGCCATCCACCCCAGCGAGAACTGCTCCACATGCCACCGCTGAACGACATGGCGCACTCCTGCGGCGACGACGCGCCGATCGACGCGACGCCGGCGCATCGGGTCTGGTGGCGATCGATCGAGGAGAAGCAGCCCTCTCCGGAACTGCTCGAGCAGCTCGGCCGCGAATTCCCCGAGGGCGCCAGCGAGCTTCCCGACGGTCACGATCGACGCACGTTCATGAAGCTCGCCGGCGCGTCGGCCGCGCTGGCGGGAATCGGCCTGGCGGGGTGTCGGCGCTGGCCGGAGAGCAAGATCGTTCCCTACGGCGTGCGTCCTGCCGATCGCGTGCCGGGCACGCCGGTCGTCTTCGCCACCGCCATGGAGTACGGCGGCGTGGGCGTCGGCCTGCTCGCCACGAGCTACGACGGTCGGCCGATCCGACTCGACGGCAACCCCGCGTCGTGGAGCGGGCGCGGCACGAGCACGATCACGCAGGCCCGCATTCTCGAGCTCTACAACCCGGAGCGCAGTCTCCAGGTGCGACACGCCGGCAAGCCGTCGTTCGACTCCGAGTTCACGCGCTTCGCCGACCCGCACTTCAAGGCGCTTCGCGCGAAGGGCGGCGAGGGACTTGCGTTCCTCACCGAGTGCTTCAGCGGTCCGAGCTGGGCCGACATGAAGTCGCGCGTGTCGAAGGCGTTCCCGAAGGCCACCTGGGCCTCGTGGGAGCCGCTCTCGAACGATGCGTCGATCGAGGGAACCGCCGCCGCCTTCGGCCCCGCGCGGCGTCCCGTCGTCGATTTCTCGAAGGCGGACATCGTCGTCAGCTTCGACGACGATTTCCTGAACGCCGCGCCGATCGCGGCTCGCTCGACGAGCGATTTCGCGTCGGCGCGTCGGCGCGATCTCGATCGCGGCAAGAGCGCGTCGACCTCGCGCCTCTACGCCGTCGAGAGCACGCTCTCGGTGACCGGCATGAACGCCGACGAGCGCTTCGCGATGCGCAGCGTCGACATTCCCGCCTTCGCGGCGTGGGTGGCGAACGAGCTCGCGGTCGCGGGCGGACACGCGGCGCTCGGGGAGTCGATCAAGGCGCTCGCCGCCGGCTTCGAACCCTCGAAGCTCGCGGACGAGACGCGCCGCGCCGCGCTGTCGCAGCTCGTGAACGATCTCAAGACGAGTCGGGGGCGATCGGTCGTGACGGCGGGACCGCGTCAGCCCGCGGCGGTGCACGCGCTCTGCGCGCTCATGAACGATGCGCTCGGCAGCGCCGGCGCCACCGTGCGCTACGCCCCCGCGCTCGAAAGCGCCTGCGTGCCCGCGCTCGCGGCGCTCGTCGAGGCGCTGAACGCCGGTCGCGTCGACACGCTCGTGATCGTCGGCGGCAATCCCGTCTACGACGCGCCCGCCGATCTCGGCTTCGAGTCGGCGATGGCGAAGGCTCCGACCGTCGTCCATCACTCGCTCGAGGTGAACGAGACCTCGCGGCATCCTGCGTGCACCTGGCATCTGCCCGCCGCGCACTTCCTCGAGTGCTGGGGCGACGTGCGCACCTGGGACCACGGCGTGGCGCTCCAGCAGCCGCTCATCCTGCCGCTCGTGCCCGAGTCGCAGGGCGCGCGAAGTCCGATCGAACTGCTCGCGTTCGTGCTGGCCGAGGACCCGAAGGACGGCGCCTCGATCGTGCGGCGCACGCACATGGCCGCCGCGAGCGGCATCGAGGCGGAGACCAAGTGGCGCTCGATGCTCGAGCTCGGCACGGTGCCCGCCGCCGCGGCCTCGCTCGAAGCGCGGCCCGCGATCAAGCCCGACGGCGTGGCGAAGTCGCTCGGCGCCTACGCGTCGTCGAAGCCGTCGTCGAGCGGCGTCGAGCTCGTGCTCATCGCCGACATGAAGGTCTGGGACGGCCGCTTCGGATCGATCGGCTGGCTCCAGGAGCTTCCCGATCCGGTCACGAAGATCACCTGGGACAACGCGGCGCTCATGAGCCCGGTCACCGCCGAGCGCTTCGGATTCCGCAAGGGCGACCTGGTCAAGCTCAGCTCCGGCGGCCGCGACGTCGAAGCCGCGGCGTGGCCGCTGCCCGGCCACGCGCTCGATTCGATTTCGCTCGCGCTCGGCTACGGACGCGGGGAATCGAGCGGCTCCACGATCGCCGCCGGCGCCGGCTTCAACGCATATCGAGTGCGCTCGACGGGCGCCATGCACGTGCTCGGCGACGTCGCGGTCACGCGCAGCGCCGGCACCTATTCGCTCGCGCACACGCAGGATCACGGCGTGAGCGAGGCGTTCAGCCCCGCGATTCCCCACCAGGGAATCCAGGAGCGC